>JANKMV010000412.1 GCA_024650095.1 Bacillota bacterium
CAATTTATTGTCCCGTGTTGAGAATTTTAAGCAGTGACGGTTTCGCTGCAGCGTGGGCAGAGGGTGGGATGATCTGGATGGGTACCCAGTTTGGGCTGTACCATCCAGCAACGTTCACATTTTTCTCCTGCGGCGGTAGTGACTGCCACCAATAAACCTTTATCGCCAGGAAGGTCCCCAGGAGCCCCCACTTCAGGCTTATGCAGTGTACAGGAAGAAACTATAAACAACTCTGCCAAACGATCCTCAAAGGGGAGCAGAGCGTCATATGCAGCTTGATCTGTATAGAGATCTAACGCAGCAGCCAGAGACGCACCAATGCGCTTTTCTTTCCGTGCTTCTTCCAGACGCCGTGTCACCACATCCCGATACTCCAATAAATGTTGCCAACGGCTAGCCAGTTCTTCATCTTTATAGGCTTCATTATACTGTGGCCAAGCAGCTAACTGTACCGACTCCACATCTTTAACAGGGAGATAGCTCCATGCCTCTTCCGAGGTAAATGTCAAGACAGGAGCAATCAGTTTAATCAGTGTCACAAGAATTTCATACAATACTGTCTGTGCTGAGCGACGTGCTTGCGAGGAGGTTGCCGAAGTATAAAGCCTGTCTTTTAAAACATCTAAATAGAAGTTTGACATCTCCAACACGCAGAAGTTATGAATAGTATGAAAAACCACATGAAAATCAAACTCATCATAAGCCCGGCTAATCCGCTCCACCAACACCTGTAGGCGATGAAGGGCGTAACGGTCCAGCTCATCCATGTCATTATAGGCGATGGCATCTGTATCTGGGTTAAAGTCACTACAGTTGCCCAACATGTAACGCGTGGTATTGCGAATTTTTCGATATACCTCGGATAATTGTTTTAAAATATCGTGCGAAACACGGATATCACTTTTGAAATCCGAAGAAGAAACCCAAAGCCGCAAAATGTCCGCACCATTTTGTTTAATAATTTTTTCTGGTGCCATCACGTTGCCAATGGATTTAGACATTTTTCTGCCGTCACCATCCACCACCCAGCCATGTGTCAGGGTTGCCTTATAAGGAGCACGTCCCCTAGTCGCTACCGATGTTAACAGGGACGATTGGAACCAACCACGATATTGGTCAGAGCCCTCAAGATACAGGTCCGCAGGAGACACCAAGTCCGGATGCGTTTCTAAGACGGCAGCATGTGTCGAACCAGAATCAAACCAAACATCCATAATATCTGTTTCCTTACGAAATTCACTACGACCACAGTCTGGACAGGTCGTGCCCTCTGGCAATAACTCACTCGCTTCCCGGGCAAACCACGCATCTGATCCCTCTTTAGCGAAGATAGCAGCCACGCTACGAATCGTAGCGACATTGATAATTTCATTGTTGCAAGCAGTACAATAGAAGATAGGAATGGGCACACCCCACACCCGTTGGCGGGAGACACACCAATCATGGCGATCTACAATCATATTGTGGATACGCTCTTGTCCCCACGCAGGGATCCACTGCACATCCTTAATTGCCGCTAGTGCTTCCTTACGAAAACCTTCCACAGAGGCAAACCACTGCTCCGTAGCACGGAATAACACAGGTTCCTTGCAACGCCAGCAATGAGGATACGGATGCTTGATAAAGGAAAGATTCAGCAGGGCTCCTTCATCTTCAAGCGCTTGCGATACCACTTTATTTCCTTCATCGTAGCGGATACCGGCAAATTGTCCTGCCTCTGCGGTAAAACGACCTTTATGATCCATCGGCGCATAAATATCTAAACCATACTGTAAGCCCACCTCATAATCTTCCTGTCCATGTCCCGGTGCAGTATGCACACAACCTGTACCTGCTTCAAGTGTTACATGTTCTCCCAACACCACCTGCGAGGTGCGGTCGTAAAGGGGGTGCTTACAAAGAATACCTTCTAGTTCTTTGCCTGTGTATTTTTCCTTAATACTGTAATCAGCAATGCTAAAGGTTTCCATAACGTCTTTAAGCAATTCTGCCGCCATGATCAAATCACCATGGTCAGGTGTGCTGACACGAACATACATAAATTGAGGATGCAAACAAATGGCTAGATTCGCGGGAATTGTCCACGGTGTAGTGGTCCAGATCACGAATCCCGTGTTCTCTGCGTTAGCCAGCTTCCCTTTTGCATCTGTAATTTGAAAACGTACATAAATGGAGGGCGAGCGGTGCTCTTGATATTCAATTTCTGCTTCCGCCAGCGCTGTTTCACATTGCGGGCACCAGTGTACAGGTTTAAGCCCT
>JANKMV010000413.1 GCA_024650095.1 Bacillota bacterium
TACATGGGAATATAGAAAGAATCAAATGTGATAATTGCAAATCTCTTGCAGATAAAGCTCATTTCCTTACAATGGCTGTGTGCGAAAATTGTCATCAAGACAAATTAAGACCGGATGTAATCTTATTTGGAGAACAGCTTCCGCAAGATGTATGGAATTGTGCTATAGATGAAGTTGAAAAATCAGAACTACTGATAGTTATAGGAACAAGCCTGGAGGTGTATCCAGCAAACCAGCTTCCTAAAATGACGAAAGGTAAAACTGTCTAGAAAACCATTTTTTGGTGCCTGGGAAACCTCTGGTGCGGCTGGGAAATAGCGAATAATTTAGCGGGTGGAAATCCCGCCTGAAAAGAATTTAACCAATTCATCAGTAGCGAGTCATGGATATATAACAGTGATGTTGTATATTAAGCGTTGACAGCCAGATGGCAGGCTTGAAAGTGATTGAGCCCCGTTATTCACTAGATAGAAAGGTCAATGCCGTCGGAGTGGCAGAAGACAACATTACATTGTGCAATATGGTGAGTACAATGTGACTTTCTCGGGGTCTAAGAGCCAAGCATGTTATACAATGATTATACGGTAACCCAGGAGACCCTGAACCTTCTTCGTTTTAGGGAGTATGACAAACAATTCTAATAAAAGAGGATGTCAAATGAAGTTCAGGGAGTCGGATAGCCCAATAGTACCGATGAAATGGGGTAATGCCTGTTGAGGGAAGGGGGCTACATACTATCGCTCTAATTAACGGAACATTAACTATGCACAGGAATAGGAGAATTAATGGAAACGAAGTTGATTAGAATAGCAGAAATTGCGAAAACAAAACCAAAAGAGGTATTCACATCACTATACCATCTTCTTGATATTGAAGCGCTTACTAAATGTCATAACGAGCTAGCTGGTAACAAAGCAGCTGGGATTGATGAAGTAACAAAATCAGAGTATAGCCTGCATTTAGAAGATAATATTAGTGGACTAGTAGAAAGGCTGAAAAAGAACAGTTATAAGCCACAAGCAGTCAGAAGAGTTTATATACCTAAAGGGGACGGCAAAGAGAAAAGACCATTAGGAATACCAGCATATGAAGATAAGATCATTCAAAGTGGATTAAATAAGATACTGAAAGCAATATATGAATCAAGATTTAGTGATAATTCCTTTGGATTCAGACCTGAGAGAAGTTGTCATCAGGCACTTATAAAGCTTAACAGTATTATTGAACATGAGAAAATTAATTATATAGTTGATGCTGATATAAAAGGATTCTTCAATAATGTAGATCATGAATGGATAATAAAATTTTTAGATTTACGAATAAAGGATCCTAACATTATCAGGTTAATAAAGAAGTTTCTCAAGGCGGGAGTACTGGAGGAAGGAATCATCCGGAAGACAGAATTTGGAATGCCTCAAGGGTCACTAATTTCGCCGATTTTATCAAATATTTATCTGCATTATGTGCTGGACTTATGGTTTGAAATAAAGGTAAGGAGAGAATGCAAAGGACAAGCTAGAATAGTGCGGTATGCTGATGATTATGTATGCTGTTTTCAGTTTGAAAATGAAGCAAAGGTATTCTATGAAAAGTTAAAAGATAGACTAGCTAAATTCAATCTTGAAATCGAGGAAAGTAAAACTAAAATCATTATGTTCGGGAGGTTTGCAGAGGAAAGATGCAAAATGAATGGACAAGTAAGTGTTGAAACTTTTGAATTTCTTGGTTTCACACATTATTGTAGCAAAAGCAATAACGGAAAATTCAGAGTTAAAAGAAAGACGAGTAAAAAGAAGTTCAGAGCAAAACTTCAAGGTTTCAAGATATGGATAAAAGCTGTAAGAAACCTTCTTAAACTTCACGAGATATTTGAAATTATCAAATTGAAGTTACGAGGTCACTATCAATATTATGGAATAAGTGATAATTCTACCATGATAAAAGAATATAAATATCAAATTGAACAGTTACTATTCAAATGGCTCAATAGAAGGAGCCAAAGGAAAAGCTTCGACCACAATAAATTCAATCTATATTTGAAATTAAACCCCCTGCCAACACCCAAGATATATGTGAATATCTATAATAATGCAATTTTCTAAAAAGATAGTATGAAGAGCCGTGTGCGTTAGTTGCGCTAGCACGGATCTGTGAGGGTCTGGTACTGCGAAGTACCATTCTACTCGACAAAATCTCAGCAAAATTCAACAGTTCTCCGTCAAGTGAATGAATATACATCCGATT
>JANKMV010000414.1 GCA_024650095.1 Bacillota bacterium
ATCTGTACTTCTTCCGTTTGCCATAAAGGGAAGGCAAAACCCATTTCATACCCCCTCACTAAATGCTCGAAAGAGGATGCCCTCGAGTTGATAAGGCTCTACGAGGAATACAATTGCTACACCTTCAACGTTGCAACGTGAGCTCTCCCCATAACGTTTACTTGACTCCTCTTCGGTAATTGAAATCATACAGCTTTTATCTTCACATGATAAAAGCGCCTTGATGTGACCAATAATTCCGCCAAGGGCGGTTACCTCTTTTGCTACCTGTTTTAATAGCTCGTCAAGGATTATTTCCGCTTCAGCAAATGGTTTTTCTATGATGAATTTGTATGAGCCAATGACACTCGTATCATGCGTTGTTATGGTTATGGGTTTATGTTGGTGCTGATGGTTATGATCATCATGAGAGCCACACTGGCAATTTTCATCGTGCTCATGTAGTTTTTCATTGTCGTTACTCATATTTTTCACCTTACTTCATCATTTCCAAGCATTGCCTCAAATACTTTGCTATCTATTTGCTCGGCCGCACTTATCTTAAAAAATCTTGCCTTATCGTTAAATGTTCTTATTGATGCTTCCACTTCTACCAAAAGGTCATCATCAACCATATCAATCTTATTAATAAGAATTACGTTAGCTGCAGTAAGTTGGTCCTTAAGCAACATCTCCATGGGACGAAGAAGTCGTTTCCACCTCTTTGCATCTGTCACACATGTTACCTCGCACTCAATATCCGACATAGATTGAGTGATGGTTTCTCTAATACTATGCGGGTAGGCCACTCCGGTTGCTTCCATAATAATGAGTTCCGGTTCAAAATCGTGCATTATATTATATAAGCCAAGGACAAGCTCGCCCGACATCGTACAACAAACGCAACCAGAAAACATGTTTGCCACTTCATAACCCCCGGAACGTAGCATTTTATCATCAATGCTTACTTCGCCTATTTCGTTTTCTATAATCACCACTTTGGATGCACTCTCCGGACTGTCACCCACAATATATTTAGCTAGCTGTAGAACAACACTTGTTTTACCTGAACCTAAAAATCCACCTAAAATTAATATTTTCATATTTACGCACCTAATTTTAATTATTTTCTTGCAGAATAGGCGTCCGTTAGACGCCATTTTCTGTCATGTGTTCGATATTTCTATTTATATACCGTTTGGCTTAGCTTCTTAGCTTCGTCTCTAATCCAACCGTTAACTTCCCGAACCTTTGGATCCACACGATCAAGAGATGTAATCATGCCACTGAAAATAAAGCCACCATCGGGAGCGAGTCTCTTAAATGTATCGCGTACTGTCTCGCGGACGTCTTCTTCATCAATAATAGGCCATGTAAGAGGCATTTTGTATTCAAAGCCGCCGTTGATTGCGAGCTTGCGCCCGAATCTTTCCTTTACTTTCACGAGGTTATTTTCCACCTGAGCAGGGTCCCAAACGCTAACGCCAATGTCTACCATTGAAGGCATCAAGTCTTCACATCTACCACAGTTATGGTAGAAGATGGGGATCTGTTCCTCTCTGACAAGATCTAGACATTGCTTATAGCGGGGCACGAAGAGTTCGTCAAACAATTTGGGGGAAATAAAAGGTTGAAGTTTTGAAGCGGAATCGTCAAGAAGGTAGTATCCTTCCGGTTTGTAGTAGTGAAGCACGTTCTTAGTAATGTAGAGCGAATGTTCTAGCATATAGTCGAGGAGTTCTTCAACCTCTTCTTTCTCTTCATATAGAGCACATAATCCCTCTGTAAAGCCCATAAATCCAATAAACTGCTGAAAGAGATCTGCGTAACCGCTGATAACAAAAGCAGTTTTATCAGGGTCCTTGACAAATTTTTCTCTGTCTGCTTTAGCCGCAGCAACCCAGTCATAACCCGAATAATCCGGTGCTTTAATAATATCTCTCCATTTTGTTACATCAGTTAAAATAAAATCATTGGGTTTTGGAAGCGCGGCAAAGTTTGTTTCTTCGTTTGTTACAAATGTGACGCCCCACGGGTCTTTTCCACCGTCAGGTCCTCTAAAGCTTCCTAAAATACTAGGGTCTGCCATTGCCATCAGAGGTGCGCCACCGGGTTCACCAAAAGTTGATACGGGCACGTATTCCGGCATTTCACCGCGGGCAACGCGTAGAAAGTTTTCTTTTTGAGTTAAATGCGCTGTCATATCCAGCCTCCTTAATTATTAGTTTTTTTTGAAAATAATATCAATTATAG
>JANKMV010000415.1 GCA_024650095.1 Bacillota bacterium
TGAAGCTTTTCATCTCCAGCAGATGGTCTGGCCATTGCCCTTTGTCATGCTCATACACTTGTTCAATCAGGATCGCCCGCCGCTTACCTAGGGTGGTTGCTTTTCCAGTTAATGCCTGTAGTTCCTGTTGTTGTTGCCCAACGGTTAGCTGTAGTGCTGCGGCTTCTTTTCTGCGGGAAAGGACACCGCCCTGCTTTTTATCAAAACCACCGCTCATTGCCCCGCCCGGGGCAATAACATCACCTTCTAGGGTAACAATACGTTCACGGAAGCGTAACAATCTAGCAATAGGCAACGCAGCTTCTAAGGTGCGAACAAAATGAATACGACCTAACATCGATTCCACAACTGGTCTGAAGCGTTCTTGTGCTTGCACGAGATCAGCGGCCACTCCAATATACCCTGGCAGTTTAGACACATCAGCTGCAAGGGGGCGACGTTTCTGTACAGTGAGAATATTTAGCGGTAGAAAAGTTGCTCGTCCACCTTTTGTTTTCTTTAAATAGACTATGGCATCTTTGGCAACACTATCATCTTCTGCAACCAAATTCTGCAGCGCAGCACCTAAAGCTGCTTCCACTGCCACAACATAGGGAGGGGGGACCTCCATAATGTCTGCCACCGTACCTACAATTCCCGTTAGTGTTGCATTTTTTTTGCGTGCTGCAAGAATACTTTTAACACCTTGATAGTAGCCCACCATGGCGTCTTCTAACTCATGGAACACTTGTATTTTATTTTGATTAACCGATAATTCTTTTTGAGCGTTTTGTTGTTGTTGTCCTATCTGTGCTTGTTGTTCATTTATTTCATCTAACTCCGAATGTAATAGTGCTATTTTTTCAACGTGCGTTTCCTTTTGACGAGTAAGATCGTCTTTTTTTGTTAGTAATGTCTTCCCCTGTTTGTTAAGCTGTCGTAGTTCTTCTTCCTTTTCACCCCTCTGTGCTGCAACTCCCTCTGCTTTTTCAGTAAGCTGCTCAAGCTCCATAATGAATCTATCATATTCTAATTGAAAGCGCCGTACGGTGGCTAGATGTTTGTTTAGTTCTTCTTGGACAGCGAGATTACGCTGTGCTTCTGGGGATGTTTCCAGCGCTGTCAGTGCCTGCTTTGCCTGCGTCAATTCGGATTCAGCACGCCTAATGGCTTCATTGTTCTTCGTTATCTGTATACCAATGAGGTCTTTCTCATCCTCTATTATAGCGTTCTGCTTGGCAAGCTCTTGTATAAATGCGTTATTTTCCGTCAATTGACGGTCTACACTCCGGATTTTTTCTTCGGTAACAGCGATTTGCCCCTGTACTTTTTCCAGGTCGGACGACAATTGTTGCGCTTCCCGTTGCGTTGCTGCAACAGTGGTCTGTTCTTCATCTAGTGATAATTGGCTAGCAGAGATGTGCATTTCTTGACGGTTCACCGTTGTTTGCTTTTCTAGTAATTCATCTGCGGCGGCTTTGGCCGTACTTTCCACCTCATACCAACGTTGACGTAGATGCTGTGCTTCATGCACCAGCACATCGACTTCTTGCGTTTTTAATTGGTCCCGTAGCGCAAGATAGTTTTGCGCCTCCCCCGCCTGCTGGGCTAATGGTTCAAGTTGCGCCGACAATTCGTGTATTATATCGCCAACACGAAGCAAATTCTCTGCTGTTTCAAGTAGACGCCTTTGGGCTTCACGCTTTCTACTTTTATATTTGATTATACCCGCTGCTTCCTCGAAGATTTGTCGACGTTCTTCGGGGCGAGCGCTAATAATTTCATCTACGCGACCTTGGCCAATAAAAGAAAATGCCTCTTTGCCCACGCCGGTATCCATAAACAACTCCAGAATATCTTTGAGGCGGCAGGGACGCTTATTCAGCATATATTCACTTTCACCATTTCGATAAATACGACGTGTCACAGTAATTTCCTGATACTCTAAGCCTAAAACGCCATCACTATGATCAAAGGTCAAGGAAACTTCGGCAAAGCTCAGCGGTTTACGATTTGAAGTACCACTGAAAATTATATCATCCATGCGCAAACCCCGTAGATGACGTGCGGATTGTTCACCTAAAACCCAGCGAATGGCGTCTGTTATATTACTTTTACCACAACCATTAGGGCCCACAATAACAGTGATCCCCGGCGTTAAATCAAATATTGTTTTATCAGGGAAAGATTTAAAGCCATGCATTTCTACCCGTTTAACAAACAAAAAAAGTCCCCCTAT
>JANKMV010000416.1 GCA_024650095.1 Bacillota bacterium
AAGAAGTGCTATAGTTCTACTAATAATTTATCAATGGTGTTTGTGGTCGTGGGACATAATGGTGCCGGTAAAACCACATTTTTACGTATTTTGTGTGGCTTGATTCCTGCCACCTCAGGTGAGGTTGATTTCACCATTGATGGTCAAGTACTCTCAGTCAAGGAGAAACGGGCTCACATAGGATTGGTTTCACCGGATTTAGAGTTATACGGGGAATTGTCTGCCGTGGAAAATCTCGAGTTTTTTGCGGGTGTACGGGACGTGCCCTTTACGTTGCAGCGAGCACGCGAGCTGTTAGAATTTGTGGGCTTAACGGGCCGAGGACGCGATCTGCTAAGTACGTATTCCTCTGGCATGAAACAGCGTATGAAGTATGCCTATGCTCTACTACATAAACCCCATATTCTTGTTCTGGACGAGCCCACCGCAAACCTTGATGAAGAGGGTGTAGCCATGGTTGATACCATCATCTGCCAGCAACGTGCGCAGGGGATTGTGATTATGGCAACAAATGAGCAGAGGGAGGTAGCATATGGCGACCAAACCTTTGCCTTGGTTTAGACAGGGTCTGGCCATTCTCCGTAAGGATCTGCGCATTGAATTCCGCACACGTTATGCCTATAGCGCCCTCGTTATGTTTGCCATCACCACACTGGTAACGGTCAGCTTTTCGGTGGGTGGCTATGCCATGGATGCCGATATTACCGCCGCCTTGTTATGGATTATCCTCTTTTTTTCAGCAATGGCTGGCTTAGCTCGTACCTTTGTTCACGAGGAAGAAACGGGTACGGTCACGGCATTAAAAATGGCTGCACAGTCAGAACCGGTTTTGATCGGTAAATATTTATTTAATGTGACACTTCTTTTGAGTTTAACCGTGCTTGTGGTACCTCTCTTCCTTGTCATGTTAAACCAAACGGTACAATTACCTATCGCCTTCGTGGCCACGGTCTTTCTCGGGGCTCTTGGGTTGGCAGGTGCAAGCACCATCTTGGCTGCCATTGTTTCCAAGGCAGGAGCAAAGGGTTCGCTGATGACCGTATTGGCTTTTCCGGTGCTACTACCCCTTTTATTTGCTGCCATCAGCGCCACCCGTACTGCTTTAGGCGGCGGGTTGGTGGCAAATATTAGATCCGATTTGTTACTGTTGTTTTTCTATAACGGAGTTGCTGTGGTGGCATCACTACTCCTGTTCGAGTACATTTGGAACGAATAAGGCTAGCAGAAGGGAAGGGAAGAAAAGAGTGATTGGGCAAATTATTGTGGGTATCTGGATGACCGTTGTTATTATCGCCTCATTTTTGTATATGCCTGCCACACAAGGCTTGGGTGAAACTGGCCGTATTTTGGTCTACCATGTGCCTGCTGCCTGGATTGCTGTGTTGGCATATCTCATGGCCATGGTGAATTCCATTGCCTATCTGCGCCATGGCGAACTCCGCTTTGACCGACAGGCACAGGTAAATGCAGAGTTGGGTACCATCTTTTGTATTTTAGCAACCATCACAGGTGCTATTTGGAGCCGTGGCGCTTGGGGGCAGTACTGGAACTGGGATCCTCGGCAAACCTCCATTACGGTTTTACTGATGATTTATGCGGCTTATTTTGTTTTACGTAGTGCCATTGAAGACACAGACAGGCGGGCTCGTTTGTCGGCCGTCTACGCTATTCTTGCCTTTTTGACGGTACCCTTCTTGGTTTTCATTGTGCCGCGTGTTTATGTCTCTCTGCATCCGAATTTAATTAATGTGTCTACTCGTTCCTTTGATATGGATCGCAAAATGTTAGTGGTTTTTTTATCCTCGTTGCTTGCTTTTACCGGTTTATATGCGTGGATGTATAATGTGCAGAAGCGTCTAGAAAATCTGCTTTATCGGCTAGATATGAAGAGGGGTGAGTAGCTTGGCTGAGGGTTTACGTTTTGTGCTGGCGGTTACTTTAATTACCTGGATTGGCCTGTTCCTTTATGTGTTACGTGTGGACTTAAAAGTCAAGGAGGCGGAGCAACATGAAGAGATATGATAAAATGGTGCTACTCGTGCTGCTGGTGGTGTTTGGCGTCGGTATCTTTATGACCGCCCGTAGTGCGTTAAGTGAGTAGAAAAAAAACAATTTGCCATGCTCCAGAAATGATTACAGGAAATCGACCTGCTGATGGAGGGCATCTCATAATTAAGGATAGTGACTTGGCGCAATTCATTAATAATGATCC
>JANKMV010000417.1 GCA_024650095.1 Bacillota bacterium
TTTCATATCTTTTCCATACCTTTTTATACGCCTAATAAAAGACCTGTACATCCAAACTCAAAAAACGGATCATAACTCTGTTTTCTTCATTCATGGTAAAAACCCTTTATCTGGATATACTCGCTTATAGCTTCGCTTCAATAGTGTAGCTAAATGCAAGTGATATAAAAAAAATAGGTGTTCTAGATCTAACCAAGAGAAGTCAGATTCTAAAACACCTATTCTGCTTGTACATGGGCTAAAAGCGCTAAATCAATGGACTGCACTCCTATTTTCCTATTCCCACTCAATGGTCGAAGGCGGTTTTGAGGTAATATCATACACCATGCGATTCACATGCGGCACTTCATTAACAATGCGGTTGGAGATTTTGGCCAGTACATCATGGGGAAAGCGATACCAGTCGGCTGTCATACCATCGTGGCTAGTTACGGCTCGCAGGGCGATGGTATACGCATAGGTGCGATTATCACCCATTACGCCCACAGAATGGATATCCGGCAACACGGTAAAAGCTTGCCAAATCTCACGGTAGAGACCCGCTTTTTTTATTTCTTCGATCATGATGGCATCGGCTTCGCGAAGAATATCTAATTTCTCCCTCGTAATTGCACCGAGTACGCGAATGGCCAATCCTGGTCCGGGGAAGGGATGACGCCACACAATATCAGCGGGGATCTCTAATTCTTCACCCACCAGACGCACTTCATCCTTAAACAAATGATTTAAAGGCTCAATTAGCTTAAACTTCATATCTTCCGGTAGTCCACCCACATTATGGTGTGACTTTATCATGGCAGCCGTATCGGTGCCACTTTCAATTACATCGGTATAAAGTGTACCCTGAACCAAGTAATCAATCTTGCCAATTTTCGCCGCTTCCCGTTCAAAGACACGAATAAATTCGGCACCGATGAGCTTGCGCTTTTGCTCTGGCTCACTGACACCTGCCAATTGATTTAAGAACACATCGGCAGCATCCACTTTTATCACTTTCATCTTAAAGAGTCGGGCAAAGGTTTCCATCACTTGGGTTGCTTCATGTTTACGTAAAAGACCATGATCGACAAAAATACAAGTCAAACGATCGCCAATGGCCCTGTGGAGCAACACAGCGGCTACAGAGCTGTCCACACCGCCAGAGAGGCCACAAACCACCTGCTCGTCCTCACCAACAACTTGGCGAATTTGTCGCACGGTACTTTCAATAAAGGACTCCATGGTCCAGTCACCCACTAGCCCCACCACGGTAAAGAGAAAGTTCTTTAATATCTCCATGCCACGTGGCGTATGAATCACTTCTGGGTGAAATTGTACCGCATAAAAACGTTTTGCTGGATTGGCCATGGCAGACACGGGTGTGTTATGAGTTGCGGCAGTTACGGTAAAGCCTGGCGGTGCCTGCTCTACAGTATCACCATGACTCATCCATACCGTCATTTCTTTTTCCAAGCCAGCAAAGAGATGCTGATGATCCAGCACTGTCAATTCAGTTTGTCCATATTCCCGACGGTTGGCTGCACGTACCACGCCGCCTAAATCCTTAGCCATAAGTTGCATGCCGTAGCAAATACCCAAGACGGGTAGCCCGAGTTGATAGATTCTTTCATCCACCGCAGGCGCTTCGGCACCATATACACTTTTAGCACCACCGGAAAAGACGAGTGCTTGAGGATGTAGGGCTTCAATCCGCTCCAACGATGCGGTGTAAGGTACTATTTCGCAATACACATTGAGTTCCCTTATTCTGCGAGCAATAAGTTGTGTATATTGTCCGCCAAAATCTAAGATGACAACGATCTCCTGAGCCAAGCTCCGCACCTCCATCTGTTTGTTGATTACTCATTTCTACTTGAAGAACTCTGATTCGACAAAAATTTTATAATTCCTGCCCTAGCTTGATCCTCAAAGGAGCAGTGGCAAGAAGGTTTTCGCTAAGCCTAGAAACAAGAAAAAGCCAAAGACATCCGTTGCAGCAGTTAAAAAAATGGTGGAAGCAATGGCCGGATCTATGCCCAACCTTTTTAATAATAAGGGTGTCATAAAACCGAAGACGCTGGCAATAATTAAATTCCCCACCATGGCCAAGAAAATAATCATACCCAGGTAGGGGTTACCATATCGCCAGAAGAGAATAGTACCCGCAGCAAATCCCATGACTGCACCATTAACCACACCCAGTAATGCTTCTTTAAAAACCAAGCTCCAATTC
>JANKMV010000418.1 GCA_024650095.1 Bacillota bacterium
CCAGTTCTTCTACCTTCAAGAGGTACGCTAAACCAAAATAAATGGCGGCACCAATTCCAATAACTACCCCTATCTCTATACCTTGGCGCACAAAGCTGCCACCACCTAAAAAGCGTGCTCCGAACCAGATAACAACACCCATCACCGCGGCTGCCACTCCCGACTTCCAAAAGGTAGCAAACAATCTACGACCGCCAAAAGCACCAATCTTCTTCCACATCAAATAGCCTAAACCGATGGCACCAATATATATGGAAATGGCCGTTCCTAAAGCAAGGCCACCGTGGGCCATGGGTTTAATTAAGAACCAATTTAGTATTGTATTAATCACCATAGTCACAAAGGTTAAGAACATCGGCGTCATGGTATCCTTAGTGGCATAAAAAGCCCGACTAAACAGTAACATGACGCCCAGTGGCAATAAGCCTAAACTATAAAAGGCGAGTGCATAGGCTGTACTTTGGGTGGCTGCCGCCGTAAACTCACCCCGCTCAAACAATAGTCGTACCACCGGCACACGCAACACGATCAAACCGACCATCATGGGGAAAACCAGTGTAATAATTAATCCGATGCCCTGACGTAGAGTTTTCTTAAAATCTGCCATTTTCTCTTCCGCAAACAATTCTACCAACGTGGGGTATAACACCGTTAATAAGGCCAAAATTAAAATTCCATTAGGTAGTAAGTAAACACGGTTGGCAAAATTAAGCGCCGAAAGATCTCCATCGGGTAGCGCCGAACCAAAGATGCGATCAATGATAGTTTTTAACTCGGTCGCAGCACTACCGATAACCACAGGTGGTAACAGTAACGCCATTTTCTTTAATCCTGGATGCTTCCACATTAGCTTGTTTTGCTTAAAAACACCAAAGCCAGCTATGGTGGGCACTTGAATCAAAAATTGAAGGGCAAAACCAAACATAGTTCCCCAAGCCAGTCCCACCACACCATAGCGTACACCTAAAAACAAGGCTGTAATAATAATGATGACATTACTGGGATAGGCAGTAATAGCCGGTATGAAAAAGTTTTTCTTAATATGCAAAATGCCACTGGATAAACCAGATAGGCCCATAAATAATAAACCAGGCAACATAATCCTCGCCAATACGATGGTAATCTCCTTCTTTTCTGGCGTAAAGCCAGGGGCTAACAACTGCACCACTAGTGGTGCTGCCACCACCAAAAGCACACTCAGTAATAATAATACTGTACCCAAAATAAAAAATACCGTTAGAGCAAAGGTATTACCTTCCTCTTTGCGGTGATACTCGCCGTAGACAGGAATAAACGTAGTTTTCACTGCGTCGTTAAAAGCCAAAAATAGAATCAGTGGCACTGTGGTCGCCATTACATACGCATCGGTCTCAGCCGTGGTGCCAAAACGATACGCAATGGCTGATTCACGTACAAATCCTAATAAACGCGAGATAACCAGCAAAATCGTTACCATACCCGCCGATTTAATCAATGAACGTTCTGTCATAGCACTCTTCCTCTACTACAAATATAATTATACTCTTTTATCGACTAAACACATCAATCACCAAATAAGAGTTAAATAAAACAACGAGTCCTGCCGTTACCACCCCTAAGGCGATGGCCCAAAAGGCATGTTTAGTGGGTACATGAAAAAAGCGTGCCGCCACACAGGCTGTCCACGCACCCGTGGTGGGCAGTGGAACGGCCACAAACAAAAACAAAGCGAACTTACCATATTTAGCAAACATATCTTTCTTTTTACTTACCTTATTCACCAACATCCGATACACGGGTGCAGTTACTCTATTAGCAGCAATCCAAGTCTCCAACCGCTCCAACGCCCATAACAAAGGATACACAATGATCATGTTCCCTGCTAAACTTATAAAAAATGCTTCCCAAAGTGGCAGCCCCAGATAAAGTCCCAACGGGAGTCCACCCCGCAACTCAATTACCGGTAGCGCCGACATGAAGAATACTTGTAAGTAAACCACATCATCTCTCCCCTATTTAGCCTAGCTTACTTATTTCGCTACCCTATCCTTAAATCCTGCACAAAAGAGCACGTTGCGTGAAGTCCTCATCTGTAAGTTTTTCCCATTATTGATTCGTTACTCATACGGTCGTATGCATGATCTGAGTAAGACGATAATGCTTATTCAGGCCGAGATGTCTGGTCTGCGGAACGGTCAAGACCGTTCCCTACATTTGAAAGCG
>JANKMV010000419.1 GCA_024650095.1 Bacillota bacterium
GGCACACCGGCTCGAAATAGCGCTTGGTAAACCTGTTCGCGCCGTGCATCAAGAATGGGACAAACCAATCCCGGAAAATATGGATGCTGCGCAGCGAGTGCTGTTAATGTAGAGACGCCACAAAGCGGTAGCTGCAGCGCCTGCCCTAGTGCTTTCGCGGTGACCATGCCAATGCGTAAGCCGGTAAATGACCCAGGACCTACCGATATGGCCACTGCGTCCAAATCACGCGGAGTCAAACCGGCATCGCGCAGTAATGTATCAATAAGCGGTAATAACCGCTCTGAATGCGTTTTTTTAACATGCAACGTGTATTCAGCAAGTATTTTTTCTTCCGATACGACAGCGGCACTACAGACCAACGTCGCCGTATCAATCCCCAACACATACAACATACTCATCTCCCCATAATTAATGCCTGCAAAATTTGCACATAGTGCTTACTTTCTGCATACAACTCCAGCTGACGTGTTGTATCACCCCTACTTCTGATGGTGACAGTTAACGCTGGCCAGGTAAAGTATGAGGGAAATTTAGAGGCCCACTCCACTAAACTAACACCGTCACCATCGAGACACTCTTCAATACCCAGTTCGAAAAGCTCCTCTTCATGCTCCAAACGATATAAGTCAAAATGATAAAAGGGCACTCGTCCCTGATGTGCGTTTAACAACGTAAAGGTGGGGCTCGTTATGGGCGCCAACACATCAAGCCCGCGACCGACGCCACGAGCAAAAACCGTTTTCCCTGCGCCAAGATCTCCATCTAATAAAATGATGGCACCGGGAAATAACAATCTTCCCACTGTCTGACCCAATGCTTCTGTTTCCCCTTCATGTACAGTTTCAATTATCTGTTCCACCGTCGGTACCCACCTTTAAAAATGCTGATAGCCTGTAAACTCTAGTTTTTCCCATTTTCCCTCTTTTGTAACCATTTTTATCCCTATTTCTGTGCTCATTTTACCCACCACAGACAAGGGTGTCAGAAATCGTTCCTGATACGCTTGTGCTAGGGGGGCAAAGCACTCCGGGGGTATAGTGAAGAGTAGTTCATAATCCTCACCGCCGTTTAATGCTAATGTCAACGGTGATAAATTGTGCATCGGTGCGATGGCGGTTGTAGCCGCATGAATTGGCACATCTTGCTCGTACAAGAGAGCACCGCACTGACTCGCTTCACAAAGTCCCTGCAGATCTTGTAAGAGGCCATCCGATAGGTCCATGGCTGCTGTTACCACATCTTGTTCTGCAAGCCACAGGGCCTCATCTACGCGCGGGAGAGGACGATAATGTGCTTGCATAGCCTGGTCTCGTAGCTCTTGATCACAGGAGTAATGATGCTGCAGCAGTAGCAAACCAGTAGCGGATGCACCCAACGGTCCCGTTGTACAGAGCAGATCCCCAGGCTTTGCTCCACTGCGCAGAAATACAGATTCCCGTTGCACTTCACCTTGTATAGTTATACTAATCACCAAAGGACCCGGCGAAGCCACCGTATCACCACCGCTAACCGCCACGCCGAACTGTTGGGCCAAAGCAACCAGGCCAACATAAAAATCTAGCACAAATTTACTTTCCGTAGCTTGTGGTAGTGCCAGTGCCACGTACGCATGTCGGGGGACACCCCCCATGGCAGCGATATCACTTAAGTTCACCGCCAACGACTTATAGCCAAGATCCTTTGCTGTGATACCGGGTAGTAAAAAGTGAATGCCTTCCACCAGCATATCTTTGCTAGTAACCAAACAAGAGCCCGGTCGTACCTGCGTCACGGCGGCGTCATCACCAATGCCCACCATCTCCGAGGTAGCCGTTTTTGCCACAAGAGCAGCTATCTGCTTTATTAACGCACGTTCACCCAGTTCTCCAATTTTCATTCGTACCACCCATTCATTAGTTTCCTATCTAGACCTACTCTACTGCTATAATACCCGCTACAATTATTGATAGCAGACATAAGTAACTACATTTTCTGACAAGACCTACCATCGGTCTGTAGCTTAAAAGAAATAAGAGCTTCCATCAACAAAATTCTCTACCTTAGACGTATAACCCTTTTTTTGAGAAGATAGTGCCTCTCGGGCAAATAACACACGCCGAATTTGGCTCGCTAGAATTTGCGACACCGTTAAAATTAGGGTATACTGGAAACGATCGAAACAATTATAAAGAGGGGTGATTGCGATGAAGAAATCCCG
>JANKMV010000041.1 GCA_024650095.1 Bacillota bacterium
GGAGCACTGGGTTTAACTAAGATCGGATTCATATGGACGGTGGCTTCGATACCAGCCGCTTCCGCCTGTTCACCTTGGGCCCGTCCTATTTCGCCACCATCCAAGGTCACGTAGGAGTTGAGCGCCATGTTCCAACTCTTAAAGGGCGCCACCCGGTATCCGTCGCGCGCAAAAATCCGGCACAAACCCGCAGCGATTGCGCTTTTACCCACATGCGAAGCCGTACCTTGTACCATAATGGTCACAGCTAGTTTTTTTTCTGCTTGCTGATCGTGCATCGGCTATCTCCCCTTGGCTTAGATAAAATTATAAATAAGTACAGCTAAAAATTGATGGCCATTTATTCTTTTGGGTACAATCAGGGTAACGAACAAGGAGGTTTTACTCCATGCTGGTGGAACTACCACTACTTATTCTTGTTTTTACTCTGCTTTTTTTAATTGTAGAAGTGGCAACGGTCATGTTGGTCCTTACGGGTCTCGATCGAGACACCGCTCGTTTTCAAGCCATTTCCATTATTACAGGTTCGGGATATACCACCTCTGAGTCTGAACTGGTTTGTCGACATCCTGTGCGCAGAAAAATAGCTATGTTCTTAATGGTGTCAGGTAGCATAGCGTTGGCCGTTATTATTTCTATTTTAGTGCGCATTCTCGGTGGGGAACTATCCGGCATTGATTTGTTTACCGCTATCGTAATTTTACTCGTCATCATTTTAGTCTTTCGCAGTCCACGCGTGCTACATTTTTTGGATGTCTATTTGGAAAAACAAATCATGAAACAACCATATATTCATAAGCGAACGGTGGAAGAGCTACTTAAAATTGATGAAAATTTTAGTATCGCTGAAATCCAACTCAGTCAAACGGCACCCTGGGTGGACAAGACACTAGGCGAAACACGCCTACGGGATCTGGGGGTTTTGGTTCTCTCCATCCGGCGACGTGACGGCAATGTTATTCGCGCTCCCCGTGGTGTTGATGTCCTGCGACAAGGAGACATCCTCTTAGTCTACGGCCGGCCTCGCTTCATCTCCGAGATCATCGAGTTGATTACCTGACAATCTGAATTGCTCCGTTAAGGCCCGGTATAGCTGTGTTTTTTCTGTAAGAACGATACCCTTTTCTTTCACAAGGTTTAACAATTTTTGACCCTCGCCAGCGGTAAAGTCCCGATTCTGTTCCTGTTTTTCTTCTAATACATACACAGGTTTACCCTCGTTTGCCGCTGCTAAGGCCGCCTCTAAATTGAGCAAATTGCCATGTCCTAGGGGAATTTCTGCCAGGATAACAGCCTGAGCTTTTTGCATCATGGCCACATTATCCGTGTGACGCTCTGGAGAGATGGACGAGAAAGGTGCCTCTGATACCAGAGGCAAACCCAGTGCCCGTGCCGCTTCCCAGTCACTGTCACCCACATTGAGTACACCTACTGTCACGTCGTAGCCAGCTTCACACAAATCACGTAATAATTCACCACCACTCCCACCGCCGGCTATCACATGAACTTGTTCATCTTTGGGAGCGGGACCATTGCCACGACCTGAGAGAAGAGAAACTTGTGGTGTACCAAAGACAGGATGCGGCGTAATCAATACCCTTGTGCCGTAAACCGTTTCAATATTGTCCGCAGTCAGCACTTCGGTTGCGGGACCACACGCCCGAATCTTACCATGATGAACCAAGACGAGTTCGTTACAATAGTAAGCGGCTAAGTTTAAATCATGTAAAACGGCGACCACCGTTAATCCTTCCACGGTACTTAATCGTTTCACTAAATCGAGAATTTCTTGTTGATAGCCAATATCAAGATGCGAAGTGGGCTCGTCAAGTAGGAGCACCTCCGGTTGCTGTGCCAGTGCGCGCGCAATGGTTACCCGTTGGCGTTCTCCGCCACTCAGTTCGGTAATACTACGCTTACGTAAATGAATACAACCCGTGACTTCTAATGCTTGACGAACAATTTCGTAGTCTTCCAAAGATTCGGCCTGAAAGCGGCCAAGATAAGGCGCGCGTCCCATCAGCACTACATCTTCCACCGTAAACTGGTAACCTGCATTGGTATCCTGGGCGACCACTGCCATGGTTCGGGCAAGCGTTTTTTGCGTCAGACTATCTAATGATTGCTCACCTAAAACCACACACCCAGCGGTGGGTTTTAAGATGCGTGAAAGTAATTTTAAGAGCGTGGTTTTACCACTACCGTTAGGTCCAATAATACCAACAAAAGTACCAGGCGACACCTGGAATGTGGTGCCGTCTAGTACTTTATGGCTGCCATAGGTGAAGGATAAATCTTGAATTTCTATTTTCATAGCGACCACCTCACAAGCGAATTTCGCTTTTCTTTTTTCGTAAAAGATAAATGAAAAACGGTGCGCCGACAAAGGCGGTGATAATTCCCACAGGAATCTCTTTGGGGGCCATGGCTGTGCGCGCCACCACATCGGCCCACACTAAGAAGGAAGCGCCTACTAGGGCAGAGGATGGCAGCAGTATGCGATGATCCGAACCTGTAACGATACGAACAGCATGAGGAATAATTAAACCCACAAAGCCAATCATACCGCTCACGGAAACGGCAGCAGCTGTAACCAGTGATGCAACCACCAGAAGAATTTTTTTCGTTACCTCTACATTAACTCCCAAGCTGAGGGCAGCCTCTTCCCCCATCAGCAGCACGTTCAAATCGCGTGCATATGCGTACAAAATGGCAAAGCCCAGCAGTAAATATGGCAGAACAAACCATATTTCCGTCCAGGAACGCATCATTAACCCTCCCGATAACCAGAAGAAGATGCCCTGCATACTTTCTCCCGACAACACCATCAAAAGGGAAATTACAGCAGAAAGAAAGCTAGAGACCACCACTCCAGCCAATAGCAAGGTAACAACGGGAACCTGACCACCAATTCTTGCTAGATTATAGACAAAGAACATAGCCAAAAAAGCCCCGACAAAGGCAAAAAGCGGAATCATCTGCGGAAAGTTTAATTGATAAAGCTGCCGCAGGAGCATGGCGAGGGTGGCACCCGTAGCAGCACCACTAGATACACCAATGGTAAAGGGATCCGCCAGTGGGTTGCGCAATAACCCTTGAAACGTTACACCCGCTGAGGCCAGTGAGGCACCAATCAAAGCCGCAAGCAGTACTCTTGGGAGCCGCAGATTCCAGATAATGGCTGTGGTGGTGCGGGGAATATCACTACTATCAAACAAACCCGTCAAGCGGGAAAAGATAACGCGAAAGGTTTCCCCAGGGGGGACGGCTACCGCACCAATGGCGGTAGCCATAACTACAGAAACAACAAGGACTGAAAACAATGATAGATAGAGGAGAAACTTATGTTCACGTTTCATGGTTATTCTGTAAAGACACGATAAAGTTCTTCTAGACCCTGCACATAACGCGGCCCTGGACGCGTTACAACACTGCCGTTTACATCAAAGACTTTATCATTTTTAACGGCCGCGAGGTCTTTCCAAGCGTCCTTAGCCAATACTTGGTCTCGCATTGGCCACGTATTAATAAGGATCTCAGGATTCAGCTCAAAAAACGCTTCTTCAGAAACTTGAAAATAGCTAGAGCCTAAAGCAGCGGCCAAATTATTGCCACCGGCTGTGGCGATCATTTCTGAAACAAATTCACCCTCGCCGACAGTGTAAAGAGCATCTGTATCAATGAGTACAAACACGTTGGCACGTTCGTCTGCAGGGATGGCTGCAACCTTCGCTTCCAACGCGGCACGATCCACTTGCAATGATGCAACTAAACTTTCACCGATCTCCTTAGCGTCAATGATTTCAGCGACTTGAATAATGGATCCTTCAATTTCATCGAGCGTTTGTGGATCCACCACAAAGTAAGCCACGCCTGCATCTTCAAGGAACGATAAAGATTGTTGGAGTGTTTCACTTTTGCCAACTAATACTAAATCCGGTTCTAATGAAAGAATTTTTTCAGTATTAAGGTTAAACAAATCGCCCACCTGATCTTTCGTGGTCGCCTCGGCGGGATAATCACAATAGGTTGTGACGCCAACAACGCGATCTCCTGCCTCAAGTGCAAAACTAATTTCTGTCAAACTGGGCATGAGGGAGACAATACGCCCAGGCCTGCTCTCAAGCGTAACTTCGCGACCCGCGGCATCAGTCACCGTCATGGGATACGCTGCGTTCGTGGGATCATTTTCCCCTTCATCGGGTGTTTCCTTACCCTCTTGCTGACCGCAACCAACGGCCAAAGTAAGTATTAGAATCACCATCATCATTACCATAAACCATTTTCTTTTACCCATTTTTCTTTATCCTCCTTGTGGCTGAAATTAAAAAATCCCAGCACTCGGACTGAGAAAGTATAAAAAAAACACGTTTCCCTTGACCCGAGGGCACGATACTGCTGGTGAACAGGCAGGTTTCCTGGCTTACCGATCATTGCTTCACAGCACCTTCCCCGGTAAACCGAGTGGCATTTTGCTGTAAAACTCACGGATACAGTGGCGGGACCGCTCAGGCTTTTACCTGATTCCCTTTATGCTCAAAGGAGCACCTGTTTCCACGCGTTATTGGATTTGTTTTCATTCTATCAGAAGTAAACGTTTAGCACAAGCCTTGTTTTAGTACTCCATGCCCACTTCCCGCATCAAGCCCTTTACCTCTGCGGTGCGTAAGCGACGCCAGGTGCCGGAGGGCACACCTGTTAGGGTTAAAGATCCCACACGCACACGCTTCAGTGATACTACAGGATGATTAACCGCTTCAAGCATACGGCGCACTTGGCGATTTCGTCCTTCTTTAATAATGAGGGCTAGTGTGGATGTGGGCTGACCACCTCTAACAAGTCGCACCTTGGCTGGCGCCGTCATGCCATCATCTAACTTAACCCCTTTTTCCAGCAATGTTAAAGTCTCATTGGTAGGCACGTCATGCACTCGAGCTACATATTCCTTTTCCACGCCATAAGAGGGATGAGTGAGACGGTTAGCCAATTGCCCATCATTTGTCATCAGTAACAAACCACTGGTATCTAAATCCAAGCGACCCACAGGAAATACTCGTGTGCCCACGTCATTAACTAATTCTTTGACTGTCTGCCGACCGTACGGGTCATGTAACGTCGTCACATAGCCTACGGGTTTATAAAGTAAAATATATTCTTTTTTTGCTACGATCCGCACGGGACGGTTGTCCACTTCGACTTTATCCACAGCTGGATCAACGGTCACTCCCATCTTCGTAACGGTTTGGCCGTTGACGGTAACGCGTCCATCACGGATCATTTGTTCTCCCGCGCGACGAGACGCGATACCTGACATAGCTATGAATTTTTGCAATCTGATCATGTGTATTGACTCCTCTTTATATCATTGGACAAGTTCAAAAATGAGTTCTACTTCTACTGTCGCATTGAGTGGTAAAGCGGCGACACCAACGGCACTGCGTGCATGTCCCTCGTCAAAGAGGCCCCCTAACAATTCTGAGGCACCATTGACCACTTTGGCCTGCTGGGTAAAATCTGGCAAGCAGTTCACAAAGCCGGTTACTTTGACCACCCGCTTCACTTGCGTTAAGTCACCAACCACGTGCTTTACAGCTGCCAGCGCATTCAATACACAAAGGCGTGCTGCTTGGTAGCCATCGTCAATCGTTACGTCCGCTCCAACCTTACCCGTATAACGCAAACGACCCTCCGCCATTGGAAGTTGGCCGGAGGTGTAAACAAACTGCCCAGAACGGATGGCAGGAACATAGGCGCCTACTGGAACGGCAACCTCCGGTAGTAGCTCGTCCATTGCCTGTAGTTTTTCCTCAATGCCCATTTTATACACTCCCTTACCGTTTCTTTCCATCATACAGGATTAAACCGCACGGTGCAAGTTGTTAGCCAAAGACCTTACTACAAATGAAAACGGCGGCCACAAATGCCGTAAAATCAGCCAATAAGCCCACACTTAAAGCATGACGAGTTTTGCGGATACCAACGGAACCGAAATATACGGTCAAAACAAAAAAAGTGGTATCTGTGCTGCCTTGCATAGTGGAAGCCAGCCGCCCAATAAAGGAGTCGGGGCCATAAGAATTTAGAATCTCTGCCGTAACCCCTAAGGCGCCACTACCGGAGAGGGGACGCATTAAGGCGAGGGGAATAATTTCTCCTGGCACATTAAAACGTGTTAGAAGGGGTGCTAGAAGAGTGATAAGTAAATCGATGGCCCCTGAAGCGCGTAAAAGGCCAATGGCAACCAACATGGCAACTAAGTAGGGGATTAGCGTGACGGATGTGCTAAACCCCTCCTTGGCGCCTTCAACAAAAGTATCAAAGACATCAACCTTTTTACTAGCAGCATACACAAGAATGATAAATATAAAGACGGGGATAATCCAAGCAGCAACGCTTTGTACAATAAATTGCAGCACTTCCAACTACCTCCTTTTTTTCTTCTTACGTGAAAGTGCACGCATCGTTTTATCTAAAATAATGGCAACTGTCGTGGCACAGATGGTGGCAATTATGGTGGTACCCACAATTTCCGTGGGGTAAAGAGAACCGCTGGCCGCTCGCAAGGCAACCACCGTGGTGGGAATTAGGGTAATACTCGATGTATTGACGGCAAGAAAGGTACACATCTCATCGCTTGCCATCTCTGGCTCTTCATTAATAGCCTGTAACTCCTGCATAGCTTTGAGGCCAAAGGGTGTGGCCGCACTCCCCATGCCCAACAGGTTTGCACTCATATTCATCAAAATAGCATGCATGGCGGGGTGGTTACGCGGTAAACGTGGAAAGAGAAGTAAAGAGAGTGGCCGCAGAATTTTTACAACCCAGTTGATTAAGCCACTCTTTTCAATTAGCTTCATCATGCCCAGCCAAAAAGTCATAATACTAATGAGGGAAAAAGCAACACTAACAGCTTGTTCAGCTGAAGAAAAGAGAGATTCCGTGACGGCTTCAATTCTCCCCGTAGCCGCCGCTACCATCAAGCCTATAATCATCATGCCAAACCAAAGGAAGTTAATCAATCGAGACACCGCCCCACCATCTAGTTATTTTCAGCTGCATTGCCTAAAAGTAACGACTAAAAAAGTCACGGAGCCTAGCCAAGATACCGTCCCTTTCTATTGCTTCGGCAGCCACAAGCGGCGTCTCCACCACTTGTTCCGTGCCAAAATAGATACGGAGCATCCCCACTTGCTGCCCCTTGCTGACAGGAGCATTCACTTCATCAGGCAGCTCAAATTGGAAGCGCAATAATTGGGCTTCATCTTCTTTCAGTGGTAAGCCAATGGTTTCCCTACAAACTAGTGCAACTTTGTCTAGTTTGCCCTTCTTCACCGCAATGGTTTTAACCGGTTTATCTGCCTCCACAATACTCTCCCAGGCGTAATGTGCGTAGCCAAAATCCAAGAGGGCTATGGAATCTTCCCACATCTGGGGAGCATTTAAAACAACTGTTACCAGTCGCCATTGATCACGTGATGCGGCTCCCACAAAGCAGCGCCCTGCCGGCGTCGTCCACCCAGTTTTGATACCCTCCGCGCCTTCATACATGGTTAAGAGTTTATTTTGGTTGCGCAGGATACGATCATAGGGCCGGCCAGTCCAGGAAATTCTTTTCTCCACAGTCGCTGCAACTTCTCTAAATTTGGGCAAAGACATGGCATGTACGGCAATCAGCCCCAAATCATAGGCGGTGGTATAATGCTCCTCGTGATCCAAGCCGTGTGGATTCATAAACTTGGTATGAACCGCGCCTAACTCATGTGCTCTTTCTGTCATAAGCTTCGCAAATTCTTCCACCGAACCAGCAAGGAATTCGGCGATTGCGTATGCGGCATCATTACCAGAACGCAAAAGTAAGCCATACAGCAATTCTTCTAACGTTTTCTCTTCCCCAGCGTCTAAATCTACACTTGATCCTTCCACCAATGAGGCATATTCGCTGACGTTGACCACACTCTGCAATTTTTGAGATTCAATCGCCAAGATAGCCGTCATAATCTTTGTGGTACTTGCCATGGCCAGTTGTTCATGCGCATTTTTACTAAACAAGATCCTTCCTGTGGCCTGGTCCAGTACCACGGCCGCACGTGCGGTTACGCTAGGCGGTTCCATCGCCCCAACAATGCCTGTCTGTAATAACAACAGCACCGTGAGTAAGACAACTAAAATTTTACGCATACCCGATCCCCTCCATTTTCGAACGCTCACTGTCGTTTTTTTTATAATTTTTCTAACTGTAAAGTCAATAATTAGCACCAGAACAAGAAAGACGCTTCACTCCTTATCTACGGATGCGTTTTTATTTCCTTTTCCAACAAGAAAGGCACGCTTATTCGGTTCCCTTAACGCGTGCTTTTCAGTGCCGGTTTCATTAGCCTCTTTGCAAATGCAAAGTGATATAATTTCCTTACCGGTATTAAAAAAGCATCCTCCACATAGGAAGATGCCTCTAGTCTTTATCTTCATGAACAAACTTTTCTAGTTGCTCTGTGAGCGTTTCCCACTGTGCATACAATGAATGAAGCTCTACTTTTATATCCTCCATTTCTTGTCCTTTATCTGCCGCCACTTGATAATCGGAAAAAACATCTGGCTGCAAAAGATCTTTTTCCAATAAGGCTATTTTATTCTCGTTACGGGTAATTTCTGCTTCAATGGTTTTTACCTTCTCTTTCAATTGGCGATGCTGGCGACGCTGCTGTAATTCTTCGTCACGTCGAAGTCGCTCTTCTTCCTGTCGCTGGCGTTTGCTCTCAATGATAGGACTTATAACTTGTGTAGCATGTTTTTCCCGAGCCTGAACATAATCACCGTATGGCAGAGGATACAGAATCACTCGCCCGTTATCTACATCCAATACTTTAGTTGTGGTACGTTCTAAAAAATAGCGATCATGCGAAACTACCAGTAGCGTTCCAGGAAAAGAACGAATGGCATCTTCTAATTCTTCCACACCACCAATATCTAAATGGTTGGTCGGCTCATCTAGTACCAAGAAATTTCCATCATCTAACCCCAACTTAGCCAAAGCCAAGCGGCTCTTCTCCCCACCGCTCAAATCAAGATTGCGTTTATAGACATCATCTCCCGAGAAAAGAAAACGACCCAAATAATTTCTTGCCTGGGTTAACGTCATCTGGGAAGCATTCATAATTTCCTCGAGCGGTGTTTGCTCACTAATAGCCTGTTGGTGTTGATCAAAATACACAAGCTTCACACTCGGGCCCACCCAAACGCGACCGGCATCGGCTACTAGTTCACCCGCAATTAGTTTTAAGAGCGTACTTTTGCCCGAACCATTAGGGCCAACAAGGGCGACACGGTCGCCCCAGTGAAGCTCGAAGTTCACAGCTGAAAATACCGGATTTTCTGCAAAGGTTTTCTCTACATCCTCCAAGCGCACAGCAATCTCGCCACTTCGACCAGAGAAACCGAAATCAAGCATCATCGCCTTTGCTTCTTGGGGTTTTTCTAGAGCAACCACTTTATCTAAACGCTTCTGCCGGCTTTTAGTTTGACGTTTTTCGCGCTCTCCTGTGCCCGAAGTACGAATATATGTGGCTTCTTTATCTATAAACTCTTGCTGTTTTGCATATGCTTTTTCTTGAGTAAGTCGCTCCAGTTCCCGTTGTGCCTGATACGCTGAATAATTACCTGAATAGCTTTTAACGCGTCCACTTTCCAACGCAAGTATGCGGCTTGCAACACGGTCAAGGAAATAACGATCATGTGAGACGATCAAAACACTACCAGACCAGTCACAGAGAAACTTTTCTAACCATTCAACGGCAGAGATATCCAAGTGATTGGTTGGTTCATCCAAGAGCAAAACATCGGGCTCCTCCAGTAATAGACGAGCTAACCGTAAACGTGTTTGTTCCCCACCGGAGAAGGTGCTAACCAAGCGTGCTAAATCCTGCATTTGAAATCCCAAACCGCTAACGATGCCACGTAAACGAGCTTCTGCACTATAACCGCCGGCTTCTTCAAATTGATGACGAAGTTCACCATAGCTAGCCATAATATCCTCGAGGTGCTCGCTTGTTAATTTTTCTGGCGTAGCCATTTGCTGTTCTAACTGCTGGATCTGTAGCGCTAACTGATCTGTAAAAGTAAAAGCGCGGCGTAATTCTTCTTCCATCGTACCCGTCGCCACCGTAGCAGAGCTCTGCTCAAGAAAACCGAGTGTGGTGCCACGAGCAAACGTAATATTTCCCTCATCAGCTCTTTGATCTCCGGCAATAATAGTAAGGATCGTTGTTTTTCCTGCGCCATTAGCACCGACTAAACCAACACGCTCACGTGGCTGCAATTGAAACGTAACGTCGCTTATGATTGTATCTACACCAAAAGATTTCTTTAGTTGATGAACGCTTAATAAACTCACTGAGTAACCTCCATTGTACAAGTTCCCTGCTATTTATTCCCCATATCACCCCATTTTCCCTGCCAAAAATAGTCGCAAGAACTGCTAACAATATTTTTCTTGTCTCACCGTCACAATGCTGGTATACTTATAAGGATGTGCAACTAGGAGGAAAAATAATGCAAATTCGTAACGTAGCTATTATCGCACACGTTGACCATGGCAAAACTACACTCGTTGATGGCATGCTCCGTCAAAGCGGTATTTTCCGTAGTAATGAAGCCCTTGTGGAACGCGTGATGGACTCTAATGACTTGGAACGGGAACGCGGTATTACTATTCTTGCTAAGAATACGGCCGTGTTTTATCAAGGTATAAAGATCAACATCGTTGATACACCCGGACACGCTGATTTTGGCGGTGAAGTTGAGCGTGCTTTATCCATGGTTGATGGTGTACTTTTAGTGGTAGATGCCTTTGAAGGTCCCATGCCGCAAACACGCTTTGTGCTGCGAAAAGCACTAGAGTTAGGCTTGCGACCCATTGTAGTCGTTAACAAGGTGGACCGCAGCGATGCAAGACCCATGCAGGTTGTGGATATGGTTTTTGATTTATTTGTTGAATTAGGAGCCACAGATGAGCAATTAGATTTCCCTGTTATTTATGCTTCAGCACGGGACGGTGTGGC
>JANKMV010000420.1 GCA_024650095.1 Bacillota bacterium
ATCTACGGGTACAGTAATGGACTTTTACCGCGGGATTGCCAAAGGGCTTGGCGAAGAACCTACATTTCGCAAGGTAGATTTGTTCCATCAAATTCAACATTCAATTTTACTGTATTTCAAAGAAAGAAGGGTAACGCCGGTATTTATCTTAGATGAGATGCAGATGGCCAAAGATATGTTCTTAAACGATTTGAGCATCCTCTTCAATTTCGGAATGGACGCCCAAAATCCCTATATTCTCATCCTTGCAGGGCTGCCGCATCTCCATGATCGCTTAACCCTAAGAAGGGTAAACATGCCGCTTTTCCAGCGCATTGTCATGAGTTACAAGGTAGAGCCTTTAAACAAAGATGAAGTTGCCGGCTACATCCGTCACCACATGGAACTGGCTGGCGCCAGGCATCATATCTTCACGGATAAAGCCGTAGAAGTTATTGCTTCTCTAACCCGAGGATGGCCTCGTCTGATTAACAATCTTGCTACGCATTGCCTCCTCTTTGGCTTCCAGTCTAAGAAGGATCAAATTGATGAAGAAGTGGTGCGTTTAGCATCCAAAGAAGCAGGCCTGTAATTTTAAAGCCGATTACTAAAAAGTGGTCGGCTTTTCCCTTTTTGTGTCATCTTAAATAGCGTGATATTTTGCAAAAGCTGGGAAACAAGAACTAAGATAATTTGCAAGGTTTGCATATTCTGACGGATTTCATGCGGAAATAATCTGCAATTGCGGTACCGGATTAATTTGCAAAATCACACCATTTCATGACTGTAAAAGGATTTATCGACAAAATAAATTTCGGCGGCCTTTTGAACACAATGAAGTACCCCTTTACGATTCAACGTCTCTAACACATGAGGGAAGCAATTGACAGAGTACTGCTGTGCCTTAGTCAACAATTCCTTGGGATTATCCCAGGGCTCCAGCGCACATAGATTAGCAATCAGGTCCTTCCCCTCAGAACCATACGGAACAATGATACCCCGACTACTTTGTTCAATTACCGTAAAAGCTTCTGCAGCAGTATGAAAAGATTGACGTAATAGCAGGGGGGGTGCTATTTTTTTGTTTTGACGTTTATACGCCTCTACAGATAGATCATTGCTGGATAAAAGTCGAAACAATGAGTCATGACGTCCCACGGGTGACTTGTCACTCACAGGGTAATCCATTTCATTTTGACGCTGATAGAAATAGTATTGATAGTAGCGGTCCATAGCTTTTGGGCTCAGCAGATCATGGTCAAAATTAATCGGTGACTCGCGAAACTCTCCTAGTATACGTTTAGTAATTTCTTTGCCGACACGAATATCAAGAAGCCGATTTAAGTTTTCTTCTGCTAGTTCTAACACAAAGACATCCCCAACACGATTCTTGCCATGACGGTTACACCGTCCAGCCGCTTGCTGTATGGAGTCTAAACCAGCCAAAGAGCGAAAAACTACGTTGAAGTCTAAATCTACACCTGCTTCGATGAGTTGTGTACTAATGCAGATAACAGGTTCATTTTTACTCAGCATCGTCTTAATTGTGGACAACACATAGAGGCGATGGGCTGGACACATACTGGTACTGAGATGTAGAATGGGTACTTCAGTCTGCTCTTTCAGTTGCTGATATACCCGCTGTGCATCCCGTTTTGTATTCACGATAGCTAATACTGATTTACCATTCTCGCTTTGTTCCACCATTTGAGAGGCTAACTGCTCATGACTTAGCGGTGCAGAATCCGTACAATCATGCAGATTGACCCGTTTAAACTGTGCAAACATGGCTTTCACATCTGGGGTGATCTCAGCATCTGGATCATTAGGTAGAGCTCGAGATTTAAGTTCAAGAGTATGAAGCAGTGGTTGAGTAGCAGTGCACAGTACGGCTGTGGATCCACAATTGTTGGTTAGGTACCTGAGTGCTACGTTGAACATATGCACGCAGCGGATGGGTAGTGTTTGAATTTCGTCGAAGACGATGACCGCATTAGCCATTTGATGCATGCGCCGAACACTGGTAGTACCAGAACCGAATAATGTTTCTAAAAATTGTACCATGGTGGTTAAGATGATCGGAGCATCCCAGTTCTGGGTATACAGTCTTTGTCCTGGCGAATTTTGTTGCTCGGGTTCCAAATTAGAATGATGCTCTAACACCATGCCCAAACAATCTGGATGAGCTTCAATAATATCTCTTAT
>JANKMV010000421.1 GCA_024650095.1 Bacillota bacterium
ATCAAGGTTATGCTAGAGAGTGGTATCGTTGGCAGAGTAAAAGAAATTAAATAAAGAGAGAAGTTGAGCTATGGGAGAGTTAATAATAAAAGGGAAACTAGATCAAAACGATATTGAAGAGATCAGAAATCTACAAACAATTTGTTTAGAAGTGGAGCAAATAGCACTAAAATTGGAGCTTGATTTTAAGGCAAGTTTTGCAGAGACAAGTGTTAACCAAAACAATTGTAGCGAATTTATGTATTATTATTCAAATAAACTTGTTGCTTACATGGGCATTTGTAGCTTTGGTAACGGGGCACTCGAAGTTAACGGTATGGTCCATCCTGATTATAGAAGACAGAGTTTATTTACAACGTTATTTTCAGCAGCAGAAGCAGAATGGCAAAAGAGAACTGCAACGGAGATGCTTTTACTCAGTGATCATAATTCGATGGCTGGTTTGGAATTTATCAAGGGCACAGGTGCAATGTATCATCATTCTGAATATGAAATGATTCTTAATGATGATGTTAAAAAGAGCGTGTTAAGCAATAATGTGATGTTTAGAAGGGCAAAAAATAAAGATGCAAGAGAAGTGGCAAGTCAAAACGCTATCTATTTTATAAAGAAATTTACAGAAGTGGATTTACCTTGCATTTCAGTAAATGATAATTCAGTTATTTTTATAGCAGAAGTTGAAGGTCAAATTGTGGGAAAAGTCCATGTTGAAATATATGGCGGTGTGGGAGGTATTTATGGCTTAGGAGTATATCCTGCCTATCGTGGTAGGGGCTATGGTAGAGAGATTTTAACTCATGCCATCGAATGGTTACAAGCTAAAAAAGTTACTAGTACTATCTTGCAAGTGTCTGTCATTAACATCAATGCGTTAACTCTTTATACATCGTGTGGTTTTAGAGAAACGTCTACCATGGATTATTTTTTATTAAAAAAATAAGCAAGTTAGTATGCGCGCATAATAAATCAAGACAGTAATGAGTCTTGATTTATTTATTGACTATGCGGATACCGCAATCGAGTACGATATCGCTAACATCCTTCCACTTATTTAAGGAATAGATGTGAAGCCCGTCAATGCCTGCATTGATAAACTTGAAGATCTGTTTCACGGTATACTCTTTACCAGCCTTCTTAAAATCCTCTGCATTGTCTCCATACCTACCAATAATTTCTGCTAGATCTCTCGGGACGGCACTACCGTTGGATACTGCCATACGTATGGTTGGATCCTTTAGCAGTACGGGCATAACGCCAACATCAATAGGTAAGTAAATGCCTGCCTTGCGAATTCTTTCTACCCACCATTGATAGTGGTCCACATCGTGGCATAACTGTGTCATAATAAAGTCAGCACCCACGTCTTGTTTGATACGAAGATGAGTGATATCAGCATCAAAGGATGTTGCTTGAAAGTGTTTTTCCGGATTTCCAGCAACTGCGATAATAAATTCGGGGAAATATGTCTTGATATATTCCACCAGCTCATTGGCATAGTCAAAATCTCCTCTAGTGCCTTCCCATCCTTTAGGCAAATCACCTCGTAATGCCAAGATGTGATCTATGCCAAGTTCGAGATACCTCTGCAATTCTTCTTTGATCTTTTCTTTATGATTACCGATACAAGTAAAGTGGGTCACGGGGATTGATTTGCCACTGTCTTTGATTGCTTTACAAATCTCAGTATTTCGTCCTGCATTTGTTCCACCTGCACCATACGTGCAACTGACAAAGTCAGGATTAAGCTTGTATAGATGTTCTAATGTGTCGAGCAGGGGCTCTAATGGCTTATCCTCTTTGGGTGGATAGACTTCAAAAGAAAAACACATCTTCTCTTTCATTATGTCAGGTACATTCATCTAGGAACCTCCTCGTCATTCTTATGTATACAGACGAAAAATCATACGTCTGTTTGTGTCTCTGTATTATAGTATCGGTATAATCTAACTAGATATACCTTTGCTCTACTGCAAGGATTTACATTATACTTGCAATTAGTAAGCGGCTAAGGTAACCACGCGCGTTGAGGAAACGAAAACAAGCGCACTTTCCTTAAGATGCGTAAAACAAGTGCATTAACGTATAATAATTGTGTTTCACAAAAAAAGAGTAGTCATCGACAGAGAGGATTGATTAGTCATGCAGAAGCTACTCAAAGGGATAATAAGATTTAAAAAAGAAAA
>JANKMV010000422.1 GCA_024650095.1 Bacillota bacterium
CTAAATCACTTCCGGCAATGGCGGTATCAATGGCCAGCTTCACAAGATAGGGTCCTGCCAGCGTCGTCAGTGACGTTAATGCCATTAAAAGTAAGGCAATTGTCGCCGTCGTGCTGTATGGCTTAATATAGGATAAAAGTCGCCACAGGACTTTTGTGTCCACGGGACGTTGATGATCAAGATCATTTGATTGAGCAATCATGTGGTCCATTCCGTTTCACCCCCTTTGTTTGAATGAGAACGGGAACCATACTGAATTTCATAAATTTCTCGGTAAAGGGAACTGGTCTGTAACAGTTCACGATGCTGACCTCGTGCCACAATTCTACCGCCATCGAGCACCAGAATTAAATCTGCAGCCAAGACCGTGGCGATACGTTGCGCTATGACAAAGGATGTTCTCCCCTTCATCAAAACGTCCAACGCCTGTCGAATTAAGTATTCTGTATGTGTGTCTACACTAGAAGTATAGTCATCAAGAATTAGTATTTTGGGATTTTTTAAGAGGGCTCGCGCAATGGAAATTCGTTGTTTTTGTCCTCCGGAGAGATTAACGCCGCGCTCCCCCACCAGCGTATCATAGCCATTGGGTAGACTCACAATAAATTCATCAATTTGTGCGGCTTGCGCTGCCGCTTCAATCGCTGTTCGATCCGCAGTGTCGTCACCGTAGCCAATATTGTCCGCAATGGTGGCCGAATAAAGAAAGGTATCTTGCGTCACAAGGCCCACAGCTCTGCGTAGAGATTGTAAAGTATAATGCCGAATGTCTTCACCATCAATGAGGACTGCGCCTTTGCTTGGATCATAGAAGCGAGGGACTAAATTAACAAGGGTCGTTTTACCCGAACCCGTGGTGCCGACAATGGCAATGGTTTGCCCCGCTTCCGCGCTAAAAGAAATATCTACAAGTGCAGGTGTATCCTCACGGTACGCAAAGCTAACGTTATCAAAGGTCACGCGACCTGTAACGCTTTCTAATTCAATGGCATCAGCTGCATCGGCAATTTGAATTTTTGTATCAAGAATGGCAAAGACACGTTCAGCCGATTTAAAGGAACGCTGCGCTAAATTGACAACCCAGCCAAGCATGCGCATGGGCATAATCATCAGTAAGAGATAGCTATTAAAGGCAATCAATTCACCTAACTGCAAATTGCCCGCAATCACTTCCCGCCCACCATACCACAATATTGCAGCGGCTGCTAACCCGGTAAGGAAACTCATGAGCGGGAAGAAAAATGCCCACAACCGTACAGCCGTAAGATTTCGCGCCAACAGTTTCTTATTTTTGTGATCAAATTTTTCCGCTTCACCGTCTTCACGATTGAAAGCTTTAACCACGCGAATACCAGAGAGATTCTCCTGTAAAGCTGAAGTTAAATCAGCCAGTGACTCCTGGATTTTCTGGAAAGCAGGGCCAACCCTTCTACCAAAATAGAGGATGGTCACCACAATAAAGGGTAGCGTTGCCAACGTTAATAGCGACAAACCCCTGTGCATGGAAAAAATAACGATTACCACACCAACAAAAGTAACGAGACCCTGAAACAAATGAATAAAACCAAAACCAAAAAAACGTTTCAGCATATCCACATCAGACGTCATCAGTTGACCCGTTTGCGCATTTTCATAGTAAGCAAAGGGTAAATGTTGTAAGTGGTCATACAACTCATTGCGCAAATTATACGTAATTTTTTGCGAGACCCGCTCCATAAGAAAGCGATCCCAATAGGAGAAAAATCCTTTGATCACAGTGATGGCGATAACGCCACCCGCAATCCAAGGCAAAAGTGAAACCTGCCCACCCAACAAAACACTGTCGATGACCACCCGTATTAGTTGGGGAATCGCCAGATTTAGCGCCATCACCAACAGCGTGGAAACGCCTGCGGCTACAACCTGGAGCCAGTGGGGGGCAAGTCTACGTAAGAGACGTTTTAACACGGAACCACACACCTTTAAGTCTTACATTCTAGTTGATAACGCTCGCCAAGCTGCTGCAGTACGCCATAGACAGCATCCGTCTCTTCGCTCGTCAATGTACCCGCGCCACAGCTTGGGGTAAACAGTATTTGTTGCCTAAGGCGATCATAATCTACGCCCTTAGACACCAGTTGCCTCATATAATCGTTAAGTCGTGCCAATAGAGATGTGCCCGTTT
>JANKMV010000423.1 GCA_024650095.1 Bacillota bacterium
TTAACTAACGCTAGATAATTCGTCGTACAAGGTTTATAATGTTAAGGATACGGAAAATTAGTAGCGAAAGTTGGTGTGCTCTTGAAAAAAAGAACTGTGTACCTACTGGTACTTTTATTTATTGTTACAAATAGTCTAACTTACTTTGGCACGGGGGCATTTTATCAGCGTCAAGATGTAACGCCGCCTCCAGCAGAACCATCAGTTGATTGGGAAAATATCGAAGAGGAATTGCGACCGTTTGTGGAAGTGTTAGATATTTTAGGTGACCGTTTTCTTGAAGATGTAACGCGGGAAGATTTAATTAATGCTGCCATTAGTGGCATGGTGGACTCTCTTGATGATCCACAAACTAGCTTCCTTGACCCAAGTAATTATGAAGAGATGATGATTAAAATTGATGGCTCTTTCTCTGGCATTGGTATTGAAATTAGTGCGGTGGATGACTATATTACTGTGGTTTCACCTATAAAGAATACGCCTGGCGAGAAAGCGGGATTACTAGCGGGCGATCGTATTATCGCCGTCGATGGTGAAGACATCATCGGTTTTACCACCATGGAAGCCGTCAAGCTAATGCGTGGTGTGGAAGGGACTTCCGTTACATTAACCGTGGAGCGAGACACCCTAGCTGAACCCCTTACCTTTGAAATAACGCGTGGCAATATAGTTGTACCTAGTGTATTTCCTGAAATGGTAACAGACAAGATTGGCTATATTCAAATTACAACGTTTGATGACCATACGGGTAGCGATTTCCAAGAAGCTTTACTTCAGTTAGAAACGCAGGACATGCGTGGCTTGATTCTTGATTTACGCAACAATCCGGGCGGTCTATTGGATCAAGCGGTTAAGGTGGGACAAGAAATCTTACCTGCTGGACCCATTACACATATGGTCGACCGCGACGGTAATATCTTGCAAACGTATCAGTCATATGGCACGGATAAAGATTATCCCATCGTGGTGTTAGTAAATGGTGCCAGTGCCTCTGCCTCGGAAATTATTGCGGGAGCCTTTCAGGATACGGGCACGGGTACGCTGGTGGGTACAAAGACATACGGCAAAGCCACCGTGCAACATCTAGAAAGTTTATCTAACAGTGCTGGTATTCGCTATACTGTGGCGAAGTATCAAACGCCTGAGCGGCGGGATATTCATGGTAATGGACTGGAGCCAGATGTACTGATTGAATTACCCGAAGATTATTATTTAATTCAGCATGGTATCATGACGGATTTGAAGCCGGAAGAAGAAGGTACAAATGTGCTCTTCTTGCAAAAAATGCTGCTTGCACTCGACTATACCGTGCAAGAAACAAGTCAGTATGATAGTGCTACAGAGGAAGCCGTACGCTCTTTCCAACAAACAAATGGTCTCCCTGTAAATGGGCAGACTGACCAAGCCACACGAGAAGAATTGTCCACGCAAATAGATAGTAAGCTCGCAGAGATGGACACGCAAAGGATGAAAGCTATAGAGATTCTCCTTGAGCAAATGAAATAACAAAAGAGAGTGACTGGTGACCGTAACTGTCTCATGTCACTTTACCGTGACCCAACTTTCTGGTTTTTACCTCTGTGAGAGTGCTAGTAGATCCTCTATCTAAAGCCTATAAACTCGAGGAAGCGTGTGCCCTACATGAAAGCGTAAAACTGTGCTTTTTGGGGTAGGATAGGAGAGATAGGAGGTGCACGGATGGGTGAACATGAACAGGCGTTACAAGAGCGGGACAATTTGCTCAAGCAGCTTTCACTACGGCAGGAAGAGCAGGATAAACAGGTATTACAAGCATTGCAGCAGGCTATGCATGTACTATTATCAGCTCAGCAAGTACTGACCTCCGATCTACGCTATCATCAGAGCTTCCGGCAAGCACAAGATTTTGGCAAGCTGATGGAAATGGGTTCACCATTTGAAGCCGCAGGCCAAAACGATGGGCAAATTCCTCCTTGGTTACATCGTCAGCCACCTGATTTGCAATAGCGTTGAGGCAGAAATTAAATCCCTAAACATATGACAGTGCTCACACAAAGAAGAATCTTCGCTCGACATTTCCCTTCGGGGAGGTGTCGAGCTTTTTAAGCTGGAAATAATCACACTCTTGGGATTAAGTAAAATAGCATGCTCCGGTAGGTCTGCCGCGACGCCCATGTCCACCAC
>JANKMV010000424.1 GCA_024650095.1 Bacillota bacterium
GAATCTTATGTCTCCGCATGAGAGCGCCTGCCTCAATGGCATCCAGTATCCCATCTCCGGTTCGTATACCGGACTGCGTGTCGCCAGTGACCAACAGGGCCATTTTAGCTTCAAGAATTTAGTGCCGGGACGCTATGGCTTGGGTTTTGTAATCAACCTAGATGAAGTGGGCGATGTGGTGCTGAAGGGGGGTCGTTTTCCGCAATCGGTTTTCTTTGTTGACGCAGGAGAGGTTGCAACGTGGGACTTTGAGCTTGTTGAAACCGTGGACATTACGGCTCCTGTTGATGATGAAGTAATTAAAGGGGACAGCATTACCTTTGCCTGGGAGCCTGTGGAAGGCGCTTCGTACTACCGGCTTGAATTAGGCACCTATATTGGGGGAGGCTCTCGTAGCTACAGTAGAGGTGAAAAATACCGAACTAATAGCGCTACCATTGGTGTGGATACACTGCAATCCTACCACGTAGGTCTCTCCTACGATGAAAAAGGACCATCCCCAGGCTCCTTGTTAGGCTATGGCATGCGAGGTCGCTACTTTTGGGGGGTAACCGCCTATGATGAGGCAGGAGCAATCATCACGTCATCCCAAGGGTATTTGCAGGCGCAAAATAGCGATTTCCAATTCCCTGAAGAAAAAACCGTGGCGGGTGATGAGCTGTTGCTGGAGAGAAAATATGGCCAAGCGATTACTGCCTATCAGGAACAGCTGGATAAGGATGATAATGATATTCATGCTTTAACCATGCTGGCACGGCTTCATAGTGTGACGATCGATTCTCAAATCTATGATTATCAATATACGGATTATGCGCAGGCCATAACGTATTACAATCAACTCTTTACGCAGACAGGGAATACAGAATTTCTACATTCATTGACACAGATTTATTTTTATAATCTCAAAGAGTACCCGTTAGCTTTAGAGACATTGCAGAAAATAGAAGAGAGAGATGTCCTCAATGAGTGGAATCAACTGCAAATGGCGCAGATCCAAAGTCATTTGGGCCAGTATCAGACTGCGTTACAAACAGTAATAGCTGCTGAACGAAGGTTCTTTACAGAAGAAGCTGCATTGCGCATCATCACAGGGGATTTTTCTAGTATTGCAGAAAAAGCAAAGAGCAATAAAGAAGAGAAATGGCTCGATGCAATGCAGGTGGTTGCAAGGGGCTATGGTAAGCTTGATCAAGAGCTTTTGCAAGTAGTTCGCAATCTGCCAGCGTTAGAGGCCATTGAGTATCTGGAAACGAAAGAGCGAACACGCGAGGAAGAATTGCTTCTACTATCACTACTGGCTGTAGAGCCAAGCACTTTGGTCCGAGCACAGGAACAGCTGGAGGACTATGCTGCCATGAATATAGAGCAATCACCAGCGTGGGTAACATCGGTACGCATACTCTTACAAACGATTCAGTAAAAGAGAACAATCTAACTACAATTAGGCAATAAGAAAAGGACCGTGCGGTCCTTTTCTTATGCTGGGGGAATATAGCCCTTGCTTATGCATGCGTGGCTAAACGTCGTCCTTTGTTCATTTTTTTGCGACCCAGAAAGATGAAGAGAAGAGCATGGAAAAGTAGAAGATAACGCACGGTAAATAGCCCTAGTATACGGGATAGGAAGGCGGGAGTGGTAAAGACCACCTGGCCGACAACTTGTTGATGTTTAACAAATGCCAAATCGGGTTGTTGATTAGCATCGCCTTGCGTGAGGTAGTAGAAGCTACTACCATTATAGCCAACCTCTTTAATGCGATGCGTTATCAGAAGGTCATCCTCTTGAAAGGTAATGATGTCCCCGGGGGAAAACAAGGTGCCCGTGCTTTTATGTACAGCCACGATGCTGCCGGTATGTAAAGCGGGTTCCATGCTGCCACTGATTACATGAAGGAACTGATAACGTGAATACAGGGAAAATAGAGCCATGCTGCCTTGTATAAGGAGCACCGCCCAGGCTATTACCATGACAATGGCCATCAGCTTACGTTTGCCTAAACTGGATCTGTTCATCTTTATAACCCCCATAGTAAAAGGGATTGGCGATAATGAGTGAAGATGGAAAAAAAATGTAGCCAAGATATAAGGCTATAGGTGAAAGTGCCTAACAAGACGCATACGAGAACCCACAGTGGAACCTTGGGTAAACGCCAGGGTTCTTC
>JANKMV010000425.1:0-1170 GCA_024650095.1 Bacillota bacterium
CTATCACTTGCATAGAAAATTTGTCAAAAGCAATATTCAAAATAGTTACTCTATTGCCACTATTGGTAAAGATAAGGCACACTCGCGCATTCTGCCCTACCATTATAACTCAATTACATCGTATTCTTGCTCTAAGAGATTGCAGAAAAGCAATTTGTTGCGTAACAAAGTTCCTCGCTGCAATATAATTTTAATAACCTCGCTTACTTGCATTGAGCTTACGAGTGCTGGCGTAAATGACGGGTTTCCAAGTTCTTTTTCTTGCCCTGAAGACATATGCGGCTTATAAATTTTATTCAAAGTCCGCTCTCCTGGAAATATGGTTGATACTTGTCCATACCATCCTGCAATGGCACCATGCACAAAAGGTATAGATAGTTTTTCCGCCACTCCCTGAACTAATAATCTCGTTTGTATTTCATCTAGCGCATCGATGATAACATCATGACCGTTTACTAATGCTTCTGCGTTTTCCTCACGTAAAAATTGATTAATGGGCGTAACCGTAACTTCGGGATTCACCAGTTTCATTCTTTTTTGTGCGACCATTGCTTTGCTTTGGCCAATGGTCGCCTCATTAGCTAACAGTTGTCTATTTAAATTTGTCTCATCAAAGACATCCCCATCTATTGCTGTAATCGTGCCGACTCCAACCCTGCCTAACATTTCAATGCTATAGCCGCCAAGACCGCCGCAGCCAACAACGCATACTTTTGAAGCCTTCAACACGTCATTCTCTTGGGCACTTATTGTTGTTTTATTGCGTAAGTATCGCATTATTAACCACCTCCTACAGGGGGGAATATGGAAATAACATCGGAAGCGCTGAGTCCTGTATTAAGGTGCCCATCTCGACCGTTGATCAGTAAAATGGCTACGTCTTGTACTGTAATTTGCAACTTTTCGATAATCCGCTGTGGCGTAACTTCTTCGTTTTCGTTTAGCTCCACTATCACTTCTTTGCCTCGGCCTGCACGAAGAGTGGCAAACAATCTCACTTTTATTTGCATCAAGTAACCCTCCTTAGCGTACCACCTTTGGTCATAATGCTACACGCAATATATGAAATTTCTCGACCATAAACAATCGGCACATGAAGGTGCCACACCATAACAATCTACACTTGTGAAACGAACCATGTCACATCCATCCACTAAATCACAATCAATG
>JANKMV010000425.1:1180-2153 GCA_024650095.1 Bacillota bacterium
GTTATATACCGTTGCCCGAAAAGCTTCATAGGATGGGTCTTGCCATATCTCTTGTAGCGTTTGTTTCCCTATGTGACCAAATGATTTTGCGATAACTTCCTTATTCCTGCCGAAGACAACCTCCGACCCATCATGGGCAAAACGATAACAGGGCGTCACATCTCCTGTCGCTGTTATTGTTAGCGTATGGTCCTCAATGAAGCGACATCTTCTTTCAGTCTTTAGCTGAGAGGCAGGAAATTTTACTTCCATTCCTCTGCAAAAAGCATAATTTTGTACCCTTTGCACGTGTTTCTGCATTGCACTGTTTTCGTAACGCTTGTATAAAACGAGGGCCTCATCATCTGAATGCGTGGGTAGTATATTAGAAAAAATCACTTGAGATGCTTGCAGAGAAACAGCTAGGTCGATTATTTGCATCATTTGATCTTGATTTGTGGTTGTTATCACCATTTGAAGGGAAAGAGCAGGCGTCTTACTTCCTTTTTTCGCTTTTTGCTTATTAAATGCCTTCATGTTCTCAATAATGCGAGCTAACGGATATTGACGCATGGAATAGAAAACATCATGCATGCCATCAATTGATAGCACCATATGGTCAACACAATCCACAATGGTCTCCACCATGGATGGGTGCATTATTGTGCCATTTGTTGTTAGTGTCAAATATTTATCTTCAAGGGCATGCATAACTCGTTGAGCATCGCCAGCGTAGGTCGGTTCTCCAATCCCGCCAAGCACAACTTCTTTGATAGAGACTGTTTCACTAATCTGCTGGATACATTGATCTAACACGTCCTTGGACATATCCTGTGTCTCAAATTGCCAGGCATTTCTATAGCACATAACACAATTTAAATTACACGAATTTGTAAGCTCTAAATATACCTTAGCAATGGGCATTTCAACCCTCCTTCCAATAAAAAAGACGCTCCGCGTTTTTACATGTACGTCTTTTTTATTCCTTTAGGGG
>JANKMV010000426.1 GCA_024650095.1 Bacillota bacterium
ATCGGATTAGATTTAATTGAAATTAGTATTGTAAATCAAATTTTAAGGCGCTCTACATCGTATACAGCCCCCTTCAATCTTAAGCGAACGAATAATCTTCAGAGAAGCTGTCCGCAGCATCTGGTATTCTGCATCACGTAGCGTTTGCGCAGGGGCAAAGACGATGGAATCTCCTGTATGTACCCCGACAGGGTCAAAGTTCTCCATAGAGCAGATAGCAATGCAATTATCATTGGCATCACGCATCACCTCAAACTCAATTTCTTTCCATCCGGCCACGCTGGTTTCCAAAAGCACTTGGCCGATCAAGCTATGCTTTAGCCCACGTGAGACCATATCTCGCAATGTGCGATCATCTGTGGCAAACCCACCACCAGATCCACCCATGGTGTACGCTGGACGGATAATAAGCGGGTAGCCCACCTCGCGTGCAAATACATACGCCTCTTCGAAAGTGGAAGCAATAACGCTGGGGGGAATAGGTTCGCCAATTTCCTGCATCGTCTGTTTAAATAGATCGCGATCCTCTGCACGTTGGATGGCATCCAATGAAGTACCCAGTAGACGTACTTGATATTTATCGAGTACACCCGCTTCGGCCAATTCCTTGGCTAGATTAAGCGCGGTCTGCCCTCCCAATGTTGGTAATAAACCGTCGGGACGTTCCCGTTTAATCACCTGTGTCACAAAATCTAGCGTTAACGGCTCTAAATAAACACGATCTGCCATATGTGGGTCGGTCATGATGGTGGCCGGGTTACTGTTGACCAACACCACTTCGCATCCTTCTTCGCGTAATGCTTTGCAGGCCTGCGTGCCGGCATAATCAAATTCAGCCGCCTGGCCGATAATGATGGGACCGGAGCCGATGACTAATACTCGTTGTAAGCCTTCTGTTCTTGGCACAGCCGGACCCCCCTTTAGTTGAGTGTAAGTAATGCTTTCTGTAGCAGATTGATGGCAATATCAATATGTTCTTCTGTAGCAATAAGCGGCGGAAGAAAGCGCAATGTTTTTCCACCAATACAGTTAATCAAGAGACCCTTTTCTTGGCATAAGCGTACAACTTGGGCACCATCACCATCAATTTCTAATCCCACCATTAAACCAAGACCACGTACATCTACAATTTTTGTATAAGAAAGCTCCCGTAGCCTCTTTTTAAAGTATTCACCCTTCTTTAACACTTGCTCGAGAAAGCCATCTGCAACCAATAAGTTTACGGCTGCGTTGGCGGCAGCACATACCACGGGGTTACCGCCAAAAGTGGAAGCATGTTCTCCCGGGACCAGTGTCTCGGCTGCCTCTCCCTTCGCACCCATCACACCAATGGGGAGTCCACCGCCTAAAGCCTTGGCCAGCGTATAGACATCCGCTTCCACGTCATAATGTTCTGCGGCAAATAGTTTGCCTGTACGACCCATACCACATTGGACTTCATCAAAAATTAAGAGCAACTGATGTTGATCGCACAGCTGGCGCAACCCTTGCAAAAATTCCGTAGTGGCAGGATAAACGCCGCCCTCGCCTTGCACTGGCTCTATTAAAATAGCGCACGTTTTATCAGTGACAAGCTCGACAAATGACTGTAAGTCATTAAACTCTGCATAACGAAAGCCCGCTACCATGGGTTCAAATCCCTTATGGTATTTTGGTTGTCCGGTCGCCGTAATGGCTGCTAGTGTCCGGCCGTGGAAGGACCGTGCCGCGGTAATAATTTCAAACGCCTCGTTATTTTTTTTTACTTTGCCATACTTACGAGCTAATTTTATCGCTGCCTCGTTTGCTTCAGCCCCACTATTGCAGAAAAAGATTTTATCGGCAGAAGAATACTTCACCAGTTGTTCTGCTAAAAGAATTTGTGGTTCTGTATAGTAGAGATTAGAGGTATGCATCAGACGCTGTGCCTGGTGACAAATGGCTTCTACAATGGTTGGGTGGCAGTGACCAAGATTATTAACAGCCAGCCCACTGACAAAATCAAGATAACGGTTCCCCGCATCATCCCAGACATGAACACCTTCTCCACGCTTGAGGAAGAGAGTCGTTTCCGGTTGCCGGTTATACGTATTAATAATATTTTTCCGTTCTAAATCCTTAAGATCCATCTGTCTTATCTCCTAACCCGTAACCATGGTACCAATACC
>JANKMV010000427.1 GCA_024650095.1 Bacillota bacterium
CCCGAATTATTTCGTAGGTCTATTATTATCCCGTTTGCATCTAATAGTTTTGCTAAATGTTTATCAAATTCAGCTAATGCTAGATGGCTCATTTCATGTATAGAAATATAACCAAATATATATCCCTCTATTTCCATCCTTTCAGAGATAACCATTTCTTGCGGAAGACAAGCATCCATAAACTCGCTAAAAGAATTTTGTAGTGGAATAGTGACGTTATGCTCTGCCCCTTGCTCATCTAAAAGTGTATAGGTTCTTTCTTCTGCCTGAAACGGAAACCGCATAAAGACATGATACTCTAAGTTTCTCCTCACCCATTGATCTGATCCTCCAAAGTATTTTTGCTGTAAATTAATCCATTGACGAATTGGCATATCATCAATTTGGGTGATTAGCCATCCTACTTGGACTTCATGCTTCACTAAGGCACTTGTTTCTGCCATACTAGTTATCACAAAATTATCCTCAATAATTGTTGCTCTGGCTAAGCCATTTGTGCGAGATTCAAAGAGCCGTGAATGCCCATTATCTAGAGTCGCAAACATTTCAGTGAGAATCTCTAACAGTTGATCTTTGTCACTCGCCTGACTCATTCGCTCACGAAAATGTTGATTAAGTAAATCTGATGCGATATTTTTTCGTTCTTTTAGAGCAAACCACTTATCAATTGTAGCGACGATTGCATCAAATTCATCTATTATATCCCCAGGCTTCAACTGTTCAACTTGGATCGGAAATTCCGGATCAAAAAAATTAACACCTTTAATTCCAACGGACTTTTCATCATTTATTATACTGCAGCCTATAGTAACAGCGGTCAGCAGCAGAAAAACTATAGTAATCACTTTTTTTTTCATTTTGCCCTCCAAAGAAAATTAGCGAATAATCATACACCGTAGCAAGTTAGCCTTGCCTGGATAGATGAGCACATTAAAGGACATATAGCCCTCACAAAATGTGATACCCGTGGTATAAAATCTATTCTATAAAAACACTGAATCGTGTTTATCCATTTCGCCGACGTAATTGTGTTTCCCTTTATTAGGGAATTGTTCTGATAAAAGATGATAGCAGCGGTTGTATACCTGCTTAACACGGTGCTCCGTTTGCTAAACGAGAACTATCAGACTTGTTGTGGTTGCCACTGCTCGGACATCTTACCATAATTGCCTACTGTTTGTGCAAATGTCTTACCACCGGGCTACCAATCACAGGGGACCATTTCTCCTGTCCACACATAGCTTTGAAAACCTTTAATTGTCGTATAATTTCATCTGTTCATCTACCTATTGAGTTTGTTAAAAGCTGATATGGAGACGTAACATAAAAAGGTTATGGAGCATTCTCTGTCGAAGAGTATGGTGATTGTGTTTTATGCAGAAAAAACCCTGCAGGAGGAATTAAGATGCTTGAAAAGCGCCTCAAAGAGATAAGAACAAAAAACAAAATCACTTTGGAAGAACTATCAGAAAGATGCAAATTACCAATAACGTTTCTAAAAGAAGTAGAAGAAGGCAAACGGACACTAACAAATAAAGCACTGGACTATTTGCTAGATGGCTTTGATCTGAACGGGGAAGACGAAATCATGTACCAAGCAGCATCAGGTTTAGGGGATAAGATTCGGGCTATTCGCGAGGAAAAGCAGATAACACTAGAGGAAGTAGGCAGGCAACTTAATTTATCCATTCCATATATTAGCGAAATCGAGCTGGGAGAGCGGACACCCTCTATACAGACACTCCAGAAAATAAGTCGGTATTTTAATGTCCCTATTAGCTTGTTTCTTCATTCTGAAGGGAAACTGTTTACCATGGGTAAGAAAATCCGTGTTGCTCGGGATGCCCGTGGCATGACACAAAAAAAACTAGCCAGCACATCCAATGTATCACCCGGCCTTATTGCCCAACTAGAGGCTGGCAAGGTACAGCCCTCTCTGAAAACTATTGAGCGAATTGCCAAATCATTAGGTGTCTCCACATGCTACCTGATCCTAGAACAGGAAGATACGGAGGGCATTGTTGCTGGCATTAACTCCGAATTGCGAGAGCTGCTATTTGATCCAAAAGTGCAATTATTAATTGGTAATATCTGTACCCTAGACAAAGATAGTATTCGATTAGTGCTT
>JANKMV010000428.1:0-1711 GCA_024650095.1 Bacillota bacterium
CCCTTGCAGTTGCAGTACAAAAAGCTAATGTAGTATCAATTGCTATTAGTTTTTCCTGTTTTCCGCAAAATAACATTGCTATCTTCTATAGTAATGCCAGCGGAAAAGGGATGACCCCATTTCGAAGGTCATCCCTTTCATACGTAAAAGAATTATCATAGATTTAAAAACAAAGGAACATGACAAAACCAAACATCATTTCCTCGTAGCCCTGCATCTTACCAGCCATGGCTTTTTCTTCTTTTTCACTAATCTCAGGATGCAGCGCCTTATACTCTTCCCAAGTTTTATAATATTTTGTATTCACGCCAAACCCTCCTTAATAATTCGCATTTGCGGCAACATATTCAAGTACAGCCTTTAAGTTATCAACATTGGTGCTGTTGAGAGTAATGGGCGATTTATCAAAATTAAAAAGATATTTTCCGCCCGGAGCCAAGATATCGATTAACTCTTTAGCCTTGTCAATACATTGCTGTCTTGTCCCTGTTTTTAATAAGGTTACTGGATAGAATCCAGAAAGGATATGTCTATTACCCAGTCTTTTCTTTGTTAATTTAGGGTCGCCATATTCAAACCAAAGTAGGGTATTTTCTGGCAATTCCTCTAGATAATCAAGATAGCGCATCCAATCCTGCTCTACAAAGAGAAAGGACGGATAGCCCGCTTCAGCAAATGCTTCTACGACACGTTTAAATGTGGGCCAATACAACTTGGCAAAGTCATTCGTGCGCATAAAGGGCGCCATATGCAGAGGGATAAATACTGCTGCATTGGGAGTTGGGAATGCTGGCATGCCCATTTTAATCATCAACGGTGTGACCGCTTCCACAGCAGCTTCTACTTTTTCAGGAACTCTTCTCGCATCAGTCAAAATATTTTTGAAGCCGCGCAATTGATCGGCCACAAAATCAAAGGGTGCCTCACAGGCACCGGCAAAAAAGTTTGCGTTTCCAAACCCGTATTTCTGGGATAATTTACCCGTAACCATACCAATGTTGGTCATCTCATCAAAAAATATTTTAAACGCTTTTGCCATCACCATGGAACGTGTATGTACATCTGTATTTAGCTCTTCATATAATCTAGGCAGTACTTTTTCTACAATGCAGTTATACGGTGAAGCAATAAATTCATCATATTCCTCTACCGCTAACCCTTCAACTTCTGGATGCTGCAGAAAACCTTGGGAACCCATCACCCAGTTTTTCGCACCTAACGTTTTATACAACGCGGGAAACCTCATGCTACTTACCGGAAAAGTATCTGTCACAAAGTCTTGGCATATTTTCTCACAAACTTCTTCAAACTGCTCAGAGTTCCATTGCGCATCGACTAAATCTTTACCTGCATATTCGATGGAGAATTCATGTGTAAACAAGCCGTAGACTGGTACTCTTTTAGGTATCCGACCTTCCATGACATCACTAAATAGTTGCGTTCGTTCTTGAGCAAGAGCATTTACATCACTCATTATTCTTCACCTCTTTACTTATATTTAAGAAATACTGTTTACTTTGCTGCTGTGGTACCTCATTCATTAGCATTCCTCCAATTCGTAATGATTTTGGTGCCACTTTTCATTATATCAGAATGTTTTAAATAATCAAATATATAAAGAAAAGAAATCCAGCAGGATACATCAAAATAGCTGATTTGAACTCACTCGTCGATGACTCAACTATCAGAATAAGTGTACTTAGGTAATGAC
>JANKMV010000428.1:1721-2128 GCA_024650095.1 Bacillota bacterium
CACTATAGCAGAGTTAAAGTGTAAGGATCGGTCTTGGCCGTTCCGCGACTGTTTTATACGATCATGACGGGAATATCTTCACGTCGTTCACGAAGTGGCGATAATTCAAGAATAAAGGTGCTGATACTATAAAATGCACCCACAAAATTATAAACTCGGCGTCTTCACGTTAAGTACGATGAATGGCTCTCCCTGATCGGCCCGCAGCGCCATCGTAGTATTAGCTGGACAAGTTATGATGTCTTTTGCCACCACGACTCTCTCGTCTTTACCAATGCATAGCGTACCCGTGCCTTCTACTACATAAAAGAATACTTCAACGGGCACAGCATGTTCTGGTACAATATCACCGCCCCATCCGTTGGTTGACAGCTCTGTGGGGATGTATGCCGCCCACGACTCTCTCG
>JANKMV010000429.1 GCA_024650095.1 Bacillota bacterium
CATTCCTCAGGATATACTTACTCGTTTAGAAATTGTGGAGGAAATCCGCTTTCATACGGGCTCCTTGGCCTCCCATGTAACGGGCTATATTAAGAAACCCCGTAACCCAATGCAGCCCCAAGATGGGCTTGCTGGCTTAGAACGGTACTTTAATGATGAGCTGTGGGCAACACCCACCGCGGTGGGTGTAATTATCGATGCTAAGGGTAAGATGGTACCTGGGTTAGGCATTAATGAGTGGGAGTATGACCATATTCGTCGTCCCTATGATGTGGTGACGACCATTGATCGTAATCTCCAGTCTTTGGTTGAAAGCGTCGGTGGTGGCAACAATCCTCTCATTAAAAAAGGCGCCGTTGTACTACTAGAACCACATACGGGTGATATTGTAACCATGGCGTCCTTTCCTAGGTTGCCAGTGGAAATGCTCTATGAGGGCGCTACGCAACAACAAGTAGAGCAAATGCAAATTAACGAGCCCCATCTCAACCGAGCCATCATGCAGTATCCCATCGGTTCTGTTTTTAAAGTCGTGCTCTCAGCCGCTGCTTTGGAGCAAGATTTGCAAGAACCAGATGGACTATTTATTTGTGATGGCGCCTATGAGGTGGGCAATCGTACCATTCGTTGCTATGGCGATACTGCTCATGGTGTCGTTGATATCCATCAAGCTCTAGCCGTCTCATGCAACGGGTACTTTGTCCAGCTTGCAGAAATTTTAGGCAAAGAAACGTTTTTGAACATGGCACGGCGCTTTAAACTTGGCCAAACCACAGATATTCCTCTCGGAAGCGAAATGCCCGGTAAGATACCCGCAGCCATGGAATTGCCCTATCCCGGAGATGTGGCTAATGCAGCCATCGGACAAGGATTAGTTGCTGCTACCCCCATACAGCTGGCCCGCATGATGGCCAGCATTGTTAATGATGGACGGGATATCTATCCACGCTTGGTTTCACAAATCATTGATAAGAATGGCAACTCTGTGCAAAACTATCCAGTGCAATATGGAACGCGCGTGTTTTCTCCAAGTATCACCAAAGATCTTAAAACAATGCTAAAAACAGTTGTCACAGGGGGATCCGCCCGGGGGGCATATAGTCCACTGTACCAAGCAAGTGGCAAATCGGGTACAGCTGAAACAAGTAAAGCAGGCATCAGTCATTCTTGGTTCGTTGGCTATGTTACCACGAGAGAGAGTACACTAGTGGCGGTGGTTTTCCTTGAAGAGTGGCAAGAAAATGATCTTACAGCCTCTAGTGTTTTCCGAAGAATTATGGAGCGTATTGTCCTCTCGCAGTCTTAACGAAGAAAGCCGCTAGTCAAATGACTAGCGGCTTTCTCACGTTACGGATCTAAATGAAGTATCTGTAAAGTAATGCGTCTGCGACGGCGTTGGCATCGCTAAAGGGAAAACTTGACTCGTCAATGGCATCTTTAGCGTCGCCCACTTTCAATTCCACATCTTCAAACTTGCACGTGGTAAGTGCGCCTTCGGGAAATGCTTCCACTAATTCAGCCCACGTTGTGATGGGGAATTGGGCATCCTCTAAAAAATTGCAAATTTGTTTTTGAAGCTCTTCTTTTGCAGCCATCAAAACACAACCTTTCATTATTTTATTGAATTCTAATGGCCTGAAACGCATTCGTTAAGTAAAGTTATTACACGTATGGATAGTACGATGTCATCATGCTGGCCAGAGCTTGTGCATCATTGACGGGGAAATCCTCTTCTTTTAGCTTGTCTTTTGCATCGCTGATTTTAATTTCTGCATCCTCATATGTGCATACATGCAGTACACCCATGGGAAAGGATTCCATCATATGTTCTATGCTTATAATGGGGAATTTGGCATCTTTTAACGCATCACAAATTTGTTTTTCTAACTCACTTTTTACTGACATACGTAACAACTCCTTTATTTTTTTTTTGATTGTCTAAAGTATATAACAACATCTTCTGTGAGTCCTTAATAAATGCTAACAAAAAATAGCAGACGCGTGCAAACAGTGCGCATGCCTTTTTCTTAACGCTCGGAAGTGGTATAATAGGGTTATCTTAGCCAATTACGATTATATTATAGAGTTATGGAGACGAAAATGGCAAAATATACTTTG
>JANKMV010000042.1:0-6253 GCA_024650095.1 Bacillota bacterium
TGAAAAACTCGACGAAGCTGGGTATGGTAGAGATGTACTCCAAAACCTGCAGCGCTTAATTGAGGCTGAAAACAGTGATCTATATGATGTGCTGGAATATGTCTCATCTACAAAGAAGCCTATTACACGTGAGGCACGTGTGGCTGAAGCACAGTCCAGCATCTTTTATGGATTGGATGACAAACAAAAAGAATTCATTGAATTTGTTCTGTCGAAGTATGTCGAAACAGGTGTTGAAGAACTGGATCAGGATAAGTTGCCGAACTTGTTGGAATTAAAGTATTATTCGCTTGCGGATGCTGTAGAGCAACTCGGTGGTGTAAGTAAGATACAAAGCACGTTCATTGCTTTTCAGAAACACTTATACCAAAGAAAAACTGCATAATATATATTAGTGGGTGATAAATAATTAAGAATACAGGAGTATTCAGTTATTCTTTAACCTAGTTAACATAACATAATGGCAGAGAAAGCAAAGGATGTTTTGAAGTCGATTAAAGAAAATATTTACTGTGCAGAATATGACGAATGTGATTGTAGGGTTAGGGATTTTACTCGGTCGTTTTATGATTATTAGTAATAACAATGATCTGAAAAGTTTTGTGGATCAGCTGATATCAAAGTTAGAAGTAATTAACGAGTTATCGTATGCAAACTCACTAAGACTATGGAAGAAAACATCTTATACAACATCAATAGAATATCTTGGTGAATTGAAACTGATGTCAGGCTTTGCTTCCGATATAATTTTGATATAATAGTGATATATGGTAGTAAAGGAAGTGGGTTAAAATGTATAGAATTGTACCCAGTGCAGATTTGAGAAATAAGTATTCACAGATTGCTCAGTTTGTCAAAGAGAAACATGAGCCTCTTGTACTAACTAAAAATGGTGAAGGTGACCTGATAGTTATGAGTATTGAACTGTTTGAAGAAAAAAACGCTGAGTTGAAACTGTATAAAAGGCTGGCTGAAAACAAGATAGATATTGCAAAAGGCAACTTTCTATCCGCTTCAGAAGTATCAAAACAGTTATCTAGTTATATTAGGCAGGACAATACGGATTTAATAAATGAGCTGAGAGAAACTTACCTTAAAGCCAGAGAAACGGAATAATGTATGATGTAATTATACCTGCAAAAGTAAGTTTGGAGATTATTGCGGAACTAAACTTCTGGGCGCAAAAGAATGGGTCTTTTGTTGAAAGAGTTGCAGTCGAACTTGATTTTCACCTAACTCAGACGTTAGAATATAACCCGGGATATGGTGCACTAAAAGCCAAAAAAGCTAACCTTTTATACTACTTAATAGAGAAACAGTTTAAGTTGGTATTCGAAGTTGATCACCATCAGAAACAAGTAATAGTCCATTATTTCTTCAATACCAGAAAATCTATATCAAATTATGTATGATAGAATGCTGAAAATTGGAGAAACATTAGTGTTTCTGCGTATCGGAATGAAAAGAGTGCTTGCCACCAAGTCGGAGATGGTAAATTCCATCAGTGGAAATCTTGTAGGCGCTTTAATGGGCTATTTAATCAGGAAATATCTTTTGAGTACGCAGGAGCATGGCTTTATTTCTTTTACTAGTTAACATAATATATATTATCGGACGTTTTATGCTGTTAGAAAAGCGGCGTAAACTGATGTGTTTACGCCACTTTTAATATCCTCTACCCTGTTTAGGTTTAGCCATAGTCAAGATCTACTTGAGAATTGATCTGTTCTGTAGTGAATTCTGTAATTCTATCCTTGGTGGATAACTCAAATTCGTGTAGACTATCATAAATGTGGTTTGTTATTCGCCAAAAGCCATCTATTAGCTCCAATGTGAAAACTTGCTCTCCAGATGATATAAATGGCGGATATGCTGCCGTTTGGTCTAACTCCAGCTCTAGAGTGACCTGGGCCTGGTTTTCATTAAATTGGATCTCATGATATTGGAAAGTAATTGGAAATCTATTTTTTTCTACATAACCATATTGTTTTTCCGCAGCGTATTTTCTGCGCGTGGTTAGGTGCTTTAGTGCGATCACTTTGTTTTGGTTTTGAATTTGGCTCATATCTAGGAAGGTGGTCATGTTTTTATATTCCATCGTTATGTAGGCATCATACTGTACATCAAAAAAAGCTTCTATGGTGCTTTTGAGTGCGTTCGGTCTATTGTCTAGAGGATTACAGCCAATCAGGAGAACTAAAATGATCATAAGAAACAAGATGCAATAATGTTTCTTCATAATGATGACCTCCTCTGGGGGCCCTTTTTGGATGGATTATTCGTTTTCTTTACGTGTAATGGTTTCTTGCTTTTGTATTATCTCGAAAAAATAGCGTAAAAGATAGGGATCAAACTGCTTACCGCTAGATAGGGTGAGTTGATGGATAACCTCTTGCTGGGTGAGCGCTTTACGGTGTGGGCGGTGATTGGACATGGCATCATAGGCGTCGATGATGGCTAAAATTCGAGAAAGCTTGGGGATGTCCTCACCTCTCAGGCCGAAAGGATAGCCTTGCCCATTCCACCATTCATGGTGGTGTAGGATATAGTTTGCAATATGACTAATCTCGGGAGACGATTGAGCTATACGGTAGCCAATTTCTGCGTGTCTTTTCATCTCCTGCATCTCTTCTTTTGTTAAAGTCGAAGGTTTAAAGAGAATACGGTCAGAAATGCCAACCTTGCCTATATCATGGAATTTAGCTAGCATAATTAATTGTTCTTTTTCCATGGTTGATAAATTGATGGCATCTGCCATGGCAATGGCTAGAGATTCAAGTCTCTCCCCATGTCCTTCGTTAATAAAATCCCTTTCGGACAAGAGAACCAGTAAAGCTTTGGTGAAATGGTGTTTTGCGTTACCACTTTGATACATTTTGTTACGGAGTAAACTGTTGTCTGCTTCAATAAAGACTTCTTGTAGGGGTAGTGTACCGGTGGCAAACCCGATAGATAGACTTAGATGATATGCTGGATTGCTTTTGTTGTATGAGTCTAATTCGTCAGCCAGGCGTCTAACAATTTTTTGTGCCGTTTCGCTATCAGTGTTGGGTAAAATGACGGCAAACTCATCGCCACCAATTCTGGAGATGGCGTCCCAGGCACGAAATGAGGAACGTAAAACAGTGGCAGCAGCCTGGAGTAGTTCATCTCCTTTAGGATGACCGAGGGAATCATTAATAAGCTTAAGGCCATCTACATCACAGGTTATAACGGATAGCGGTAAAAAGCGTGAGTGATTTAAGCGTTTCATTTCTTCTTCGAAGTAGCTACGGTTGTAAAGCCCAGTTAAGATATCGTTCATGCTGTAATATTGGAGTTTTTTTTGTGTTTCTTTGTAATCGGTGAAATCTTTGATGGTGTTAATAGCACCAATGGCTTTTCCTTCACCGTCTCTAATTAAGGAGGCAGAACCCCAAAGATACGCTCCCTCCCCTGCTCGCAAAAGTGGGGAATAGGCTTCGGAAGTGACGGTTTCTCCATCCCTGCTCAGATTGGAATATTGATCATGCGGTGGTAAGGTCCCCGTGAGGAGATAATCAACTATTAAAGGACGTCTTTCTCCATAGAATGGCAAGGCATATTCATAGTTTCCTTTACCTAGCATGTCGTGGGCAGAGAAGCCTGTTAACGTTTCCACAGCATTATTCCAGGCAACGATAATCCCTTGTGTGTCCACGGCAAAGGTGGGATCGGGTAAATATTGGACAATATTGCGAAAAAACTGATGAGATGATTCAAGGGCGCGCTGCGCTTCCTTTGCCTTTGTGATATCGACGGCGGTATTTTCGTAGAAGATAATTTCTCCTTGTGCATCACGGACAATATGGCTACTAGCTACGATATTGATGATGCTCCCGTCTTTCTTTTGCCAGTTAAGTTGATAATTTGAAACTTTACCCGTTGATGTGAGTTCGTTTAATATAGTATTGCGTTGTTCATTATTGATATAGATGTCTTTTTCTATATTTAACGCTAACACTTCCTCTAGAGATGAATAACCAAGCATTGCTACAAACGCTGGATTTGCCAAAATAATCGTGCCACTAGGTGTGGTCTGATAAATTCCCTCTTGGGCGTTTTCAAACAATAAACGAAACTTATGTTCACTTTCTTGTAATTCCAAATGAATAGATACATCATCTGTTACATCCATAATGGTAGCCACAGCCCTGTGGAGCTGAGGCAACATACGAATGGTAATAGAAACTTGTTTTCGTACTTGCTCGTTATCTAGTAAGGTAAAAGTCCTTCTGTCGAGTGGATTCTTTTCGCTTTGTTTTTGTTGCTCATAAAAAGTTAAAAAGTGGCTTTGCTCTGCTGGCACAATAAAATCTATTAGAGTTTTCTTTTCAGCAACGATTTCATGAGTTAAACCAAGTAAGCACTCCATTTCTTCGTTAATGAGGGAAATGTTCATCTCATCATCGAATACAACAACTGCTATACCCAAGGTAGTTATAATGGTACGGCAAGTTTGAAATGCTTGTGGCAATGTGTCGTCTTGTTTATGAAGTTGGATATCTTGGGGCATAAATGCTTTATAAAGAAGATTATCCACAATAAGCCTCCGTCGAATAGAATAGTACTATACTATTCGCCAAAAAAGGCTCTGTTTCCTTTTATTACAATTATTTGACCTCAAAGACGTTTACTCATCTACTTCAATCTCTTTTAGTTCCACATCGGCTCCGTGACGTTCCAAAATAGTTTGTGCATGTTGGCGATTCTGCTGATCGATTATATGTACCGCCACTGCATACGCGCTAGGTACTTTTGATCCTTTTCCCATCAGCTTGATGGCATCCTCTTCATTATAGAGATGATCTGTGGAACGACCTTCGATGGCGATATCACTGCCAAGCACACCACGGGCAAATAGAGGTAACTCTCCTGCATAGGCATTACTCAAGTTATCCATTCCTTGACTCGGAGTAGCGCTTATTTGGTGAAAAGAGACATCCATGAAGCCCTCTTCTCCAAGCTTCTGAATTGCTTGGGTAGCTGTATCCTTGGAGCGAAATTTACCGATTACAACTTCTTCTTTCATTCGAGCACCACCTTTCCTAATACTAAACACTAAAAAAAGCTCACAGTGAGCTTCTTTTAGTGTTTCCGTCTTTTGTTAGTTTTATAGATTACTCAACAATGAGGTTGGTAATGGAAAAGGTATTGACGTCAACGAGGCCACGATTCGTTAAGCGTAGAGCGGGAATGACAGGTAGCGATAAGAGAGCCATGGTCATAAAGGGTGACTGTAACGTGCAGCCAAGCACTTTCCAGGCTGCGGCCAAGTTTGCCACCGCTGTAGCAACCGCCTCTACAGGTTGGTCGGACATCAATCCTGCCACGGGTAGTTCAACTAACGCCAACACTTCACCGTCGGCTACGGCCACCATGCCACCGCCATGTTCTGCTAAAATATTGCCGGCTACCGCCATATCAGCGTCATTGGTACCGACAATTAATAAATTATGACTATCATGGGCTACGGTGGAAGCGACAGCGCCATGGGTAAAGCCAAAGCCTGTGACAAAGGCCAACGCGTAACTACCGCTGGCGCAATGGCGCTCAAAGACGGCTACTTTGGCGAGATCGGTTGAGGGATCGGCTTGGATCATACCATCTTTAACGACAGCTTTTTTTATAAGCTCCTTGGTTATGACTTGTGCTTCCTCTATTTGCATCACACGGATGTCCACTTCGCTAGTATGAGCAGATGCAATGAGGTGAAAGTCCTTCTCCGAGAGGGGCTTGGCTAAACGAATGGATTGACGTACCGTAGCCGGATATTGTTTAGCTGGCGTCTCCAGCAGCATCTTTCCCTTCTCTGCCACGAGCGTACCCGCAATAAACACTTTATCTACTGTAACGCGTGTAAGGTCACTGATAAGGAGTAGATCGGCACACTTTCCAGGTGCAATACTGCCAAGGTCACGATCACAGCGGAAATAGCGTGCTGTATTAATGGTAACCATTTGAATAGCCCGAATTGGATTCAACCCTTCTTCGATGGCACGTCTGACGACGTGATTTACATGCCCACGTGCTAGGATAGTTTCGGGATGGGTGTCATCTGAACAAAGAATGCAATACGAGGTATCAATTTGATGTTCTGTGACGGCACGAATGGTCTCTTTCACATCATGCCAGGCAGATCCCTCACGTAGCATGGCATACATACCACTACGGAGTTTAGCTAATGCTTCGGCTTGGGTTGCTCTTTCTCTTGCTTTTATCCCTGCTGGCAATT
>JANKMV010000042.1:6263-8702 GCA_024650095.1 Bacillota bacterium
GGAGTTTAGCTAATGCATCTTCCTTGTGGACAGATTCATGACAGGAGGTAATACCAGCGGCCATATAGGCTTGTAGGTTATGGTCCGTAGCAGGCATGGCAAAGTGACCTGTTACCACTTTGTCTGCTGCCAGCGTTGCCTTAATAATGGCGTGCACCTGCGTATCATTGGCTAGTACCCCGGGGTAATTCATCATTTCACCAAGACCAACCACACCGTCCCAGGTGAGTGCCTCTTCCACATCCGATGGACCAATAGTGGCACCTGCATCTTCCATACCGGGTGCAGCAGGTACACAGGAGGGTACAGTGGTGAAAACACGCAAGGGTACTTCTCTGCCCTCTTCGTGCATCAAGCGAATGCCCTCTAGCCCCAAAACATTGGCAATTTCATGGGGATCCATAAAAATTCCAGTGGTGCCTGTGGGAACCACCGCTTGCGAAAAACCGGTTACCGTTACCATACTACTTTCCACATGGATATGACCGTCTAAAAAGCCTGGCGCTAGGTAAGCGCCCTCAGCCTTGATGACAACGGTGTTCGGACCGATGGTATGGTTGGCTTGCCCTACGAGTGCAATGCGCCCTTGAGCTACGGCAACGTCTGTGGCCGGGATGATTTCGGCAGTATGTACATTGACTACATTGGCGCCTTGGATAACAAGGTCTGCAGGGATGCGACCCATGGCTACATCCACGAGGTGTTGCGATATCTCATGTAGTTTGTTCTCTTTAGCAGGAATCATTGAGCAACCCTCCTTTACCCATTTGCATGTACTGTATCTAGAAAGATTGATAAATCTTCCAGAGGGCCACTTGCGTTATCTGTATCCATATCCTTTTGCGTATCTGCTATTAAGAATGTTTTCATATTGGTTGCGGCCGCGGGTCGGATATCAAAATCAACATCGTTGCCAATCATAACACAATTATGAGGTTCTACCTTGAGCATTTCGGCTATTTCTAGGTAATAGGCGGGATTAGGTTTACAAAAGTGCATATTTTCATAGGATGTAATAAGAGTAAATTCTTCTTTTGTCAGACCGGCCCAGGCCAAACGATGAACAATGGCAGCGAGTGGAAAAATGGGGTTTGTGGCCAGTACAATGGGGCATTCGAAGCGTTTTGCTGCGTCAATAGCTGTTTGCACGTGCGGGAAAGGACGAGCACGGCCTTGAAGGGTGGGGAAGATTTCCTCATAAAACTCGTGAATGTGGGGTAAAACATCAGCCGGTGCATGGTCAATCCAAGTTAAAAAATGTTCGATAAATGCTTCTTCATTAGTAACAGTACTCTCTGTGTTCTTAACCATGGCACTCGTTGCAGCCCACAAATTCTTGGCAAAGCTTTTTGGCTCAGCGAAATCGGCGAGGTGAGCAGATAATTTCGGTATGTAGCGATCTAAAAAATCATCCATATCAACGTCTAGTAGCGTGCCATCTAAATCAAATAATATAGCTTCAATCATAATCGTCACCTGCTTTCACTGCAAAATTCTCCATCTTAACCATGGTTTCCTGTTTTTATCTCTAAGTCATTACTATTTTTATAGATGAGGCGCACTTATATGATCTTCTGTCAGTAAGCACAGCATGCCCAGTACCCCGGCCTCCGCACCCAGTTCTGCTTTTACAAGCTTCACCGTTTCTGACACCGGTGGTGGAGCATACCTACGAATGATTTCACCCAGAGGCGTAAACAGCGCTTCTCCGGCCTCCGCTACACCTCCTCCGAGCACGAGGACGGTTGGATTCAGCATATTAATGACATTCACCAGACTCAGGCCAAGATAGAAGATGGCATCATCAATAATTGCTTGTGCCGTAGGGTGCCCTTTAGAGGCGGCTACAAACACATCACGGCTTGTTAGACTCTCTTGCTCTGGCATGATTTCATTGGCAATGCGAGCAATGGCAGTACCAGAAGCCACTGTTTCTAAACAACCTCGTCGTCCGCAACCACAGAGGTACCCGCCGGGTTTAACTACCAGATGGCCAATTTCTCCTGCAAGGCCTTGCGAGCCACGATATAGTTGGCCTGCTAGCACTAAACCGGCTCCAATACCTGTACTTACTGTAATATAAACAACGTTTTCACTGCTACTTGCGGCACCAAGACGAGCCTCCCCCACTGCGGCAGCATTGGCGTCATTTTCTACTCGTATGGGCACGCCTAGTTTTTCACTAAGCAACGCCCCTAAGGGAACATTGCTCCACCCCTGTAAGTTAGGAGAATGAACAAGTACTTGCTTTTGCCAATCAAAGTAGCCAGCAACGCATACGCCTACACGTACTAGATCATCTTTGCTTGCTTTAACTTGGCCTAGGATCTGCCAAACAGAAGCTACCATTTGCTCAATAATTACATCTGGACCGGCGGTAGCAAGTGTAGCCACACGTTGGCGTGCTATGATGTGGTGGTCTTTGTCTGCCAAGACAAT
>JANKMV010000042.1:8712-10989 GCA_024650095.1 Bacillota bacterium
AGTGCCACCCACGTCGAGGGCAACATATAGTTCATTTTTCATTATTCTTGCTCCATTTGCTTGAAGTAGCTTATCCTACAGTTCGTATCATAGTTATAGTATCCCTAGCAGTTGGAAATTACAAGAGTGTAAAGCGAAGTATGAAAAAATAGGACTTGACATTTACTTGTGGTTTGGTATCATTAAAAGAAATTCAAATATAAAATTGATGATGGGGAATAAGTGACGAAGCTACAGTACAGAGAGCCACCGCTTGGTGCGAGGTGGTCTGCAGACCGACATGAACTCACCCCGGAATACCAGCCGAACGGTAACAAGTAGACCTGGTCGTTTCGCCCACGTTACGGGACTTAAGTAGGCTATGTCGAGTTAGACATGCTTAATAGAGTGGTACCGCGGACCTTTTCGCCTCTATGGGGTGAGAGGTTTTTTTATTTACAAAAATATGGTTACGATTTGGAGGAATTGTGATGACAGAAAAAGTTATGATTTTTGATTCTACGCTACGCGACGGTGAACAAACCCCGGGAGCAAGGCTTAACCTAGAGGAAAAACTAAAAATTGCTAAGCAGTTGGCGAAGTTAAATGTAGATATTATAGAATGTGGCTTCCCCATTTCATCACCTGGGGAGTTTAAAGCGGTACAAACCATTGCTAGGGAAGTAAAAGGGCCCATTATTACAGCGTTGGCTCGTGCCGTAGCTGCAGATATTGACGCTGTCTGGGATTCAATCAAAGAAGCAGAGCGTCCCCGCATTCATACCTTCCTCTCTTCTTCTCCCATCCACATGGAGCATCAGTTGCGTAAGGACCCGGAAACTGTCCTGCAAATGGGTGTGGAAGCTGTAAAATATGCAAAAAAATATACCACCGATGTACAGTATTCATTAATGGATGCTACGCGCAGTGAAATTGACTATATCTGCCGTGTGGTAGAATCAGTTATTCATGCAGGGGCCACCGTGGTTAATATACCAGATACAGTGGGGTATGCTGTGCCCGAGCAATTTGGTGAGATGATTAAAAATATTATGAACCGCGTGCCCAATATTGATAAAGCCACCATTAGTGTTCACTGTCATAATGATTTAGGATTGGCTGTAGTTAACTCCCTCGCGGCGATTCAGAATGGTGCGCGTCAAGTGGAATGCAATATTAATGGCATTGGCGAAAGGGCAGGTAATGCCGCATTAGAAGAGATTGTAGTTGCCATGCTTATCCGCAAAGATTTCTATCATAATTTACACCATGATGTTAACACCCAGGAAATCTATAAAAGTAGCCGTCTGGTATCAAGCTTAATGGGTATTCCCATCCCCGTAAATAAGGCTGTGATCGGCATGAATGCCTTCACACACTCTTCAGGAATTCACCAAGATGGTATCCTTAAAAATATGCAGACCTATGAAATTATTAATGCAGAGCTTATCGGCGGGAAAGCTGGACAAATGAGTCTTACAGCTCGCTCGGGTAGGCATGCTGTGCGTCATCAATTAAATTCATTGGACTTTTCCATGAATGATGTCGAATTTGAAGAATTCTTTAGCCGTTTTCTAGAACTCGCTGATAAGAAGAAAGAAGTCTTCCGCGAGGATTTAGAAGCACTGATGGCTGAAAATATCACTCACACTGATCCAACGTACACGCTTGAGTATCTGCAAACGGTCAGTGGTTCCAAAAGCATTCCCGCCGCTGTGGTAAAACTGAAAAAAGATGATGAGATTATCATCCAGACCGACACCGGAGCAGGCCCCATTGATGCGGCATATAATGCCATCGATAAAATAACGGGCTTTCAGCCTCGTTTAGAAAACTATAACTTACGCGGTGTCACCGAAGGTCGCGATGCTTTAGGTGAAGTCTCCATCATGATTGAGTATCTAGATAAAACCATTGTCGGCCGCGGTACCTCCACCGATATTATTGAAGCATCTGTGAAGGCCTATTTAAATGGGATCAACAAATTGCTTACTTTGCGCAACAACGGTACCGGCAAAGCATAGCTTTAGCAGAAAATAATGGCTAAATAGAGTAGGAAACCGCTCACGAGGCTCCCCCCTCATCAAACCAGACGTGCTCTATTATGGCATACGATATACCGTAAAAGAATAGATTAATTAATTCGTTGCTAATCTTTGGTCATATTGATTTTAAGAACACGGTCAGGAACAATCTACTCCTGACGTGTTCTTTTGTACGTTCAACCTTTTTAGATAGTCACCAGTTATAATTATCTGGTCTCATAAGCTTACGCTGTTATATCAACTTGTCCACTAC
>JANKMV010000430.1 GCA_024650095.1 Bacillota bacterium
CTTGATTCTCTCCCGCTAAAAACACCAGCGTAACCCCAGGTAGCTCCTGTTCCCCTACTTTTGTAAACTGTAGCACTTCCGTATAAAATTTGAGTGACTCCACCATATTGCGGACAACAATCCCCGTATGTAAAATTTTCGTCATAACTCTTCCCCTCCAATTTTCTAATGATAACGATGATAAGAGACGCTGACTCTTAACGACGAAACATGCGTAGGGTACCATCCTCCAACGCTTTTTTTAGTTTACGGTAAATATACACCCGTGCCGTATGGCGCGTTTGGGGAATGAGCAGTAAAAAACCAGCAGTGTCTGTAATGAGTCCTGGTGTTAATAAAAAGGCAGCCCCGATGAGGACTAAAACACCATTTAGTAATTCCTCCCCCGGTAGATCTCCTTCGCGCAAGTTATGCGCAATACGGGTGAGAACCAAAAAGCCTTGTGCGCGTGCAAGCAAAACACCTACGAAACCAGTTGATACAACCAGCAGCACTGTGGGGAGCGTGCCTACACGCCGACCCACTTCAATGAGTAAGAATAGTTCCAATAATGGCACGAAGGTAAATAACAATAATAATTTTGTCATGGTTTACTCCATATGTTCTCCTGTCGCTTCCAGCATTCGCTTCCAGAAGAATGGGTTCTGTTTTTTGAGGACGACCGGGCGTCCTTGCATGTTAACAAAAGCATGTTCTGTTTCACCAAGCGCCAGTAAATCACTGGTGTTACCCCTAAAAAGTTCATACTTAAAAACAATACGAACCTCTTGTAACGAGGCCACATTGGTTACGATGCGAATTGTATCATCATAATGTGCAGGAGCCTTATACTGGCAAAATGCTTTGGTTACAGGTAATAGTATCTCATTTTTTTCCACTTCTCTGTACGGCATACCGATTTGACGGAAATACTCTGTCCGTCCAACTTCCATCCAGATAAAATAGTTGGCGTAATAAACCACACCCATCTGGTCCGTTTCTTCGTAGCGGACACGGATTAGTGTCTCCCCGTTCTTCATCGCCATCACTCCTAAAATATAGTTGCCTTACCACTATAAACAAGACCCCGTACTGTATCTAATGTAATCGTCTCACCGTTTTGTAGCTTGGATGTTGCAGCAGTGGCGCCGACAATCACAGGTAATTCCATGTTTAGCGCTACGACGGCAGCATGAGAGGTGAGACCGCCCTCCTCCACTAACAGGCCGGCTACATGCTGTAAATAGGGAACATAGCTTTTGTCTGTGCTAGGAGCAACTACGATGTGTTCTGCAGTTGCAAGACTAGCTTCTTCTGACGTAAGGGCAATTTTTACTTGACCCATGACAGATTTCTTGCCTAAGCCTGTCCCGCGTAGAATCACTTCACCCACAGTATGTACACGCAATAGGTTGGTGGTGCCACTCACCCCCACGGGTACACCCGCAGTAATAATAACCAAATCCCCATTTACTATGTATTGACTGGCAAGTGCTGCCTCAATAGCGGACGTGAACATTTCGTCTGTGGTTGTAGTCGGACGACATAGCAGTGGAAAGACTCCCCAAGTGAGCGCAAGACGACGAGCTACAGCCCTACGAGGTGTTACGGCAACAATACGTGCTTTGGGTTTGTATTTAGAAACGTTGCGAGCCGTAAAGCCTGATTGTGTCGATGTAATAATGGCAGCCGCTCCTAGCTCTTGGCCCGCATGACATGTGGCATAAGCTATGGCATCCGTTACGCTTCGCTCCTTAGGTGGTTCAAAGCTTTCAAGAATTTTTTCATATTGTAATGCCGTCTCAGCTCTTTCGGCAATACGAGCCATGGTTCGTACAGCCTCAAGCGGATATTTACCCACTGCCGTTTCTCCCGATAACATCACAGCATCTGTACCATCAAAGATGGCGTTGGCCACATCACTGGCTTCCGCACGCGTGGGCAGTGGATTTCGAATCATGGAATCTAGCATCTGGGTTGCTGTAATTACGGGTTTACCCGCGGCATTGCATTTACTAATCATCATTTTTTGCATTAATGGCACATCTTCTGTGGGGACCTCCACCCCTAAATCACCACGTGCTACCATGATACCATCGCAGGCCGCCAAAATTTTTTCTATATTATCTACGCCTTC
>JANKMV010000431.1 GCA_024650095.1 Bacillota bacterium
GTTGATAACCACATTCCCTTTTGATCGTACACGGACCATTCATAACTTTCTCTTTTTAGCGGCGGCCACTTGTCCACCGATGGAACGAGCCGGTATTCGTTATGAATTTTATAAGAGTACCGCGGGTGTTCATAGTTTTGAGATTCAGGGTTTTCTCAGTGACTTACAGAAGGGTGATCTTCTGGAAGCTGACGTTTTGGCGCTAACAAAAGAGGGAAGGGATTTCTATTACCAAGTCGCATCTCTTCTGCGTTATGAGCGCTTCCCTGAATATTGTATGAAAATGGCATTAAAATACCAGGACAACCTCTGGCGTATCAATCACGAAATAGTTTTTCATCCATTATTTCGTAAAGGAAGGGCAGGGCGAAAGATTTCTTTCTCCAATCTATAGGCAGTTTAACTGTTATTGAAAGCAGAAAGAGGCAGAAAAAGACGCTTTAGTTGCGTCTTTTTCTGCCATAAAAGAAATGGACATTACCATACCCATGAACATGTTTGCACAGTACAAATGAAATGTTGGCTAAAGTATAAAAAAGGAAAATTGTCTAGATATGCAGAATTACATACAAAATCAGAGGCAAGAAGAGGTGAGTTGGTGGAAACAGTGCTTCGTGGAGGAAATGTGGTGGACCCTAGTCAGCAATGTGAGGGACGCTTTGACATTCTTATTGGAGAAGGCCTTGTTGTGGATATTGCAAAACGAATTTCCACCACGGGGCGAGTGATAGAAAACATCGAGGGTTATACAGTGATTCCAGGCTTGATTGATGTTCATACCCATCTACGTGAGCCTGGTGGTGAGGCAAAAGAAACCATTGTTAGTGCTAGTCGTGCTGCCGCAGCAGGCGGTTACACCAGTATCACTGCACTACCCAATACAAACCCGGTAACGGATGATGCTCGCAAAGTTGAGCACCTGAGGGCCCTTATCGACCATGCGAATCTTGTCCGCATTTGGCCCATTGGTGCCGTAACAAAGGATTCTGCAGGGGAAAAATTAGCGGAGATAGCACAAATGGTGGCCATGGGTATCCGAGCCGTGACCGATGATGGCCACGGTGTACAAAGTGCAGAGTCGGTACGGCAGGCGCTATGTATGTGTGCAGAATTAAAAATTCCACTTCTGCAACATTGCGAAGACGAAACATTAGCCGGACAAGGACAAGTGCATGACGGACAAATTGCGCTACAGTTAGGTTTGCCGGGTATTTCTGCCAGCTCGGAAACAGTGATGTTAGTACGCGACGTAGTGCTAGCTCAAGCATGTAAGGCACGGCTACATATTATGCATGTGTCTAGTGCACAAGCCGTGCAATGGCTGCGGATGGTGAAGTCCATAGGCATACAGGTCACTGCGGAAGTGACGCCACATCACTTGTTGCTTACTGAGAGCGCCGTAGTTGACGATGGCGCTATGGCAAAAATGAAGCCACCCCTACGTACCAAGGCAGACCGCAAAGCGCTTCAGGAGGCTTTGGTGGACGGAACCATCGATCTTATAGCTACAGATCACGCTCCCCATACTGTGGAAGAAAAAACAGGTGATTTTAGCGCTGCCCCTTTCGGCATTGTGGGACTCGAGACAGCCTTTCCGATACTTTATACACATTTAGTAAAGAAGGATGTGCTCTCGCTGACGCAGTTAGTGGACAGAATGTCTTGTCGCCCAGCCGCGCTGCTGGGATTACCCTATGGCACCTTAAAGCCGGGTTATGCTGCTGACCTAACAATTTTGGACCTCGAACAGGAGCGAACGATTGATAAGGATAAATTTTATTCTAAAGGGAAAAATACGCCCTTTCATGCATGGCCTGTCTATGGTATGCCTGTCTTGACCATGGTGGGAGGGCGTGTTGTGATGAAAAATGGGATAGTAACTATATAGATAAGGAAGTTTATCATGCCAAAAAAAATGATGATGGAAATTATAGAGCATAAAGAAGTGGCCCGTCATGTGTATCGCTTAGTTCTCGCAGGGAAAACGGCTGCCAAACCGGGACAATTTGTCCAGGTAGGAGTATCTTCTTCCCACGATCCCTTTCTCAAACGTCCGTTAAGTGTGCATAACTGTAGTGATGAGACGCTGACGTTACTT
>JANKMV010000432.1 GCA_024650095.1 Bacillota bacterium
GAAAAGAAACGTGTTTTTGTGGAAATCGTCCAATAGGCGGTGATACAATGGAACAAATGGCAACCATCGGTAAGGTGATTGGCACTCATGGTGTTAAAGGTAACCTCAAAGTTCAACCATTTTCGGATTTTCCCCAACGTATTACAACACTAGCGCGTGTTTTTGTGGGAAACGATGAAGCGTCCACTGTTTATAAAGTGCTTGAAGCTTTTGTAAATGGACGTTTTTGGGTGGTGCGTTTGGAAAGCGTTACCGATATGGCAATGGCAGAGAAACTGAAGGGGACCATGTTGATGATTCCTTTAACAGAGCGGGTGAAACTGCCAGCAAATGCGTACTATCTCGACCAGATTATAGGTTTGACCGTTTTTACTATGGACGGACTGCGGCTTGGTGAGGTAAAAGACGTGTTGAAGACAGGCAGTAACGATGTCTACGTGGTTCAGCAAGATCAGGGACAAGATATTTTGATTCCCGCTTTAAAAACCGTAGTGAAAAACATTGACTTGGAGAACGCACGCGTGAACGTGGATTTACCTGAAGGGTTGTTGTGAGGTGACACGATGCGTATAGATATCTTGACCATTTTCCCTGGGATGTTTGCTACACTGACCGAAAGTATTGTCAAACGCGCGCTAGACGCTGGCAAGGTACAAATCGTTACCACTGATCTGCGGGAGTTTGCTCAGAACAAACACCGCAGTGTTGATGACGCTCCTTATGGGGGTGGCCCGGGCATGGTAATGCAGCCAGAACCCTTTTTCCTAGCGGTAGAGCATTTGCGACAGATTGATGCCACCAGAGGGCGAGTCATCCTCATGTCTCCGCGAGGTACGCCATTTTCCCAGCAGAAAGCACTAGAATTGGCGCGCGAAGAGCGGCTGTTTTTCCTCTGTGGGCATTACGAAGGCATAGATGAGCGGGTGAAGGATGCGCTTGTGGATGAAGAAATTTCTCTTGGAGATTTTATTCTCACAGGTGGTGAAATCCCTGCTATGGCCATAACCGATGCAGTGGTACGCCTTTTACCGGGTGTTTTACCAGAGGCATCCATCGCAGATGAATCGTTTACAGACAGTTTACTTGAATACCCTCAATATACGCGTCCTGCTGAATTTCGAGGAAAAGCGGTTCCCGATATCCTACTTTCAGGAAATCACGAAAAGATTCGTCGGTGGCGGCGAGAGCAGTCGCTTGTGCGAACACTTACTACTCGTCCGGACCTGTTACGCTCAGCTGAGTTAAATGAATCCGAAAGACGGATGCTTACTGCAGTAGCAGCAAGGTTGTCGCTTGATGTTTTGTTGTAAACCAATATCAGATATGGTATAATTTTTCTTATTGCCATCATTTTTTGATGGAAAGGAGGGCAATTTCATGAATATTATTAATCAACTTGAAGCAGAACAAATTAAAAAAGATCTACCATTGATTACCCCGGGTGATACAGTACGTGTGCACGTGAAGGTTGTTGAAGGCACTCGTGAGCGTACGCAGATCTTTGAAGGTGTAGTCATTAAAAGACAAGGCGGAGGCTTACGGGAAACATTTACTGTACGTCGTATCAGTTACAACGTTGGTGTTGAACGGACATTCCCTGTGCACTCTCCTAAGATAGAAAAAGTCGAAGTCGTGCGTCATGGTATTGTGCGTCGTGCTAAGTTGTACTACTTGCGGAAGCTTACGGGTAAGGCAGCTCGCATCAAAGAAAGACGTTACTAAAAAAAGCGGACTGTCTCAACAGTCCCTTTTTTGTACTGGCAAGCCTATTATCACTTGCAGTTAGCAAGCGGTTAATGTAGCCAGTATCGAAAAGCGCACATTGTGGAATTCGAATAATAGCATGCCTTTCTTACATACTGCTAAGCGGAGAAAGAAGGAAGAAGATGCAGGACGCGGAAAAAAATGATATGTGGGAGTGGATTAAATCTATCCTGCTTGCTGTCATCTTGGCCCTGGTTATACGTGCGTTTCTTGTCGAAGTCTTTCTTGTTCAGGGTGACTCAATGCTACCCACTCTACATGATAAGGAGCGTCTGTTAGTCAGCAAAATTCAATATTATTACCGGGACCCCTACCAAGGTGAAATTGT
>JANKMV010000433.1 GCA_024650095.1 Bacillota bacterium
ATGGCTGTACTACGTGCTTTAGAAAAAATCTGCCGTACACGTTGCGGGCACACGTCCTTGCTCGTCCGCAGGGAAGACCCTAACATCGACGCCCTCTTGTTGCAGGCGATTTACGCGTTGAAAATCGGCAGCATCTGTTACCATCAATATGGTGTTTTCTGGGTTGTTTTGCACAACTGTGGCCGTTATTGGTGTTTGTGCTCGACTATCTACAATAATGCGAAGTGCGTTTCGTCCATCCTCAGGCAAACGCGTGGTTAAGCTGGGGTTATCTGCGAGCACAGTCCCAATGCCTACCATAATGGCATCATTCTCATGCCGCAGCCGGTGAGCAAATTCTCGTGAGCGTTCATTGGTGATCCAGCGAGACGCTTTTGTGCGGGTCGCAATCTTCCCATCAAGGGTCATGGCAGCTTTCATCGTTACAAACGGTCTCTCTGTAGTAATATGTTTGATAAACACTTCATTGAGTCGTTGTGCTTGCAGCTGCAAGACTCCACTTCTCGTTATCATCCCCGCAGTCGCAAGTTGTAGTAATCCCTGACCATTGACTAACGGGTTGGGATCCTGCATCGCCACAACAACTTCACGTACACCCGCAGCTATAATGCGTTGGGTGCAAGGTGGAGTCTTCCCCGTATGGGAACAAGGCTCCAGTGAAACATATAATGTGGCCCCAACTGCAGCTTTGCCTGCTGCATCTAGCGCGAACACTTCAGCATGAGGTTCTCCCGCTCTGGGGTGAAAGCCGGTGCCAATAATTTTGCCATTTTTAACGAGCACAGCACCCACCATGGGATTTGGGCTTGTATTACCCTTTGCGTGCGCAGCCAGCTCAAGTGCCATTGCCATATATTTTTCATCGTCAACCAACGCACATTCCCCCTTATCAGTACAAAAAAACCCTCGGGTTATCCCAGGGTTTTGTATGATATATTGCTCCTTCTTTCATCCAGACTTTACTGTCGGCTCCGGAATGTAACCGGATCAGCCTTTCGGCTCGCGGGCTTTACCGCCGGTTCGGAATTGAAGTGTTACCTTCTCACCGTACCCTGAAGGATATTCTATTTGTTATTCATTATAGCATATAGTGTTCTCTAAACCAACTTTTTTTCTGTGTGAAGCATTTTAATGGCGTGAGCCACATTGTCTGTGGCAAAAACCGCTGTTCCTGCCACAAGCACGGTAGCACCTGCTGCCTGCACAAGAGGTGCGGTTGTAGCATTAATGCCTCCGTCTACTTGAATTTCAAATTTACGTTGACCCCTCATCTTTTGAAGTTGCCTTATTTTCGGCAAAACAGCAGGGATAAAACTTTGGCCACCAAATCCAGGATTGACACTCATAATTAAAACTAGATCCACATCATCGAGGACGTATTCAAGGAGGGATAGGGGGGTTGCTGGGTTTAGGGCAACACCCGCTTTCATACCCAGATTATGAATCATTTGCAATATACGATGCAAATGTGTGCATGCTTCCACAGACACCGTTAACAAATCAGCACCCGCCCTAGCAAACTGTTCAAGGTAGCGTTCAGGTTGCTCAATCATAAGGTGTACGTCAAAAAATAGTTGACTTTCTTTACGCAGTGACTGCACGACCTGTGCTCCCATGGTGAGATTCGGCACAAAATGCCCATCCATCACATCAAAATGGAGCCAATCGGCACCGCCATTCTCTACACTTTTTACTTCTTCAGCTAAACGGGAAAAATCGGCGGCCAGCAAAGAAGGTGCAATCTTAAGCATCTTAGAAACTCCTCTCTTGCTGCTTCACTTCATTTACAAAGAATAAATAGTTCTCATAACGAGTGAGAGCAATTTGTTCAGATTCCACGGCTTCCTTAACGGCGCAACCAGGCTCATTGGCATGGGTACAGCTCTTAAAACGACATTGCAGGGCGAAGGGAGCAAACTCAGGGAAGCATAAGCGGATGTCACTACTGTCTACATCCACTAGCTCTAGTTGACTAAATCCTGGTGAATCCTCAATGGAAGAACCGTCGAACATAAGTTCACCGGGAACTCGTTTTCCTTACCCATTTTCGCATACTGCTCTAACGTCTGGC
>JANKMV010000434.1 GCA_024650095.1 Bacillota bacterium
GACGCCAATGCGTAGTGCTGCTTTTTTTTCGCCCGCGCGCTGTACCACTGGTTATCCATATTATGTACGCGGAACTGTTGTGCACGGAATGTGCCATTCCAGAGTTTGGATTTGGCGCTGTTTTTATCTTTTCTAGAAGCTAAGGCCATTGCGTTCCCCGAGGAGCTTAACTATCTGGCTCTCCGGCACTATTTAGCTTTGTTGAAGGAAAAGGCCTATGAGCGTAAAACCATAGCGCGTAAGCTATCTGCTATTCGTTCTTTCTTGCGTTTCCTTAACAGAGAAAAACTATTGCTGGATAAAACGTGGAGTAGTGTATCTACACCTCGCGTTGGCAAGAAGCTGCCCACATTTCTTTATGTTGAAGAGATGTTACGTCTTTTGGTAGCTCCAGATTGCCATACACCTGCAGGATTAAGAGATACTGCAATTTTAGAAGTATTATATGCATCGGGGATTAGAGTTAGTGAACTTGTGGCTCTTAATACGCACACCATTGATGTAAATGAGGGGCAATTTATTGTTTACGGCAAAGGTGCCCGCGAAAGAATGGTACCGTTGGGTCGATTTGCAGCCCTTGCAATTCGTAATTATCTGGAAAATGCTAGACCACAACTTTTGCGTAAAAATAGGTATGGTGAACAGGAAGATGCACTCTGGCTTAATAAGTACGGTGCACGTCTGACAGACAGAGGGATTAGACGTATAGTGGATAAATATGTTAAGCAAGTGAGTTTGACACAAGGGATTAGCCCACATAGTATACGTCACAGTTTTGCTACTCATTTGCTTAATGCTGGAGCCGATTTACGTGTTGTTCAGGAATTGTTGGGACATGTGAATATTTCGACAACGCAAATTTATACCCATGTAACCCGTGATCATCTAAAAGAGGTTTATCATGGTGCCCATCCTAGGGCGTAAGGAGTACATTATGTTCCACGCAACAACAATTGTGGCTGCACTAAAAAATGGACGTTGCGCCATGGCCGGTGACGGTCAGGTAACCTTTGGTGGCAACACAGTAATGAAGCACCAGGCTGTTAAGGTGCGTCGCATTTATCAAGGAAAAGTACTAGCTGGTTTTGCTGGATCTGTGGCAGATGCGTTCACACTGTTTGAGAAATATGAAGAGCAGCTTGATAAATATCAGGGTAACTTACGGCGAGCGGCTGTGGAGTTAGCTAAAGAGTGGCGTATGGATCGCGTATTACGTCGTTTAGAGGCCCTCCTTCTTGTGGGCGATGCTACAAGTTTGCTTGTGATTTCTGGAAATGGAGAAATCATTGAGCCCGATGATGGCGTCACCGCCATAGGTTCTGGTGGCGCGTATGCTTTAGCTGCAGCAAGGGCGTTGCATAGACATACGGATATGGATGCAGGTGAAATTGCCAAGCGGGCTATGGAGATTGCCGCTGAAATTTGTATTTATACCAATGATAGAATTGTTCTGGAGGTATTATAGGTGACAAACAGAGAGTATATGAATAAAGAAGAACTAACACCGCGCCAAGTCGTTGCAGAACTGGATAAATACATCGTGGGGCAAAAAGAAGCAAAAAAATGTGTAGCAGTGGCTCTACGCAACCGCTATCGTCGCAAAAAATTATCACCTGATTTTCGTGATGAAGTTTTTCCAAAAAATATTATTATGATTGGACCTACTGGTGTAGGGAAAACAGAAATAGCTCGGCGTTTAGCAAAGCTCGTTAATGCGCCGTTTGTGAAGGTGGAAGCGACTAAATTTACTGAAGTTGGGTATGTGGGTCGTGATGTGGAAACTATGGTACGTGAGTTAGTTGAGACGGCCATACGAATTGTGCAAGCAGAAAAAATGGGTGGTGTGGAAGAAAAAGCGCGTCAGCTCGCAGAGGAGCGCCTCTTGAATTTATTAGCTCCGCAGCCCCAAAAAGAAAATAAGGCGCAAAACCCTTTAACCTTGCTCTTCTCGTCCTCCGAGGATGAGGATGAGGAGGAGCAGGGTGGCGATGGTAGACAATATGAAGAGATACAACATGAATACAGATCGTCTTAATGCCCAAATCTTTCTCTGGCTCT
>JANKMV010000435.1 GCA_024650095.1 Bacillota bacterium
CTCACAAACAAAGTCGCCAACAACACCAGGTTGTGGGCGACTTTGTTACGCTGCCGATAAGTATCAGCAGACCACTTACACCAAACCCTTAAGCGAACCAAACCCCTTGAACGAACCAAACCCCTTGAACGAACCAAACCCAATGTAGGGAACGGTCTTGACCGTTCCGGATTTCATTGAATCAGCTTAAAGGCCAGAGCCATTGGCATTGTAAATTTTATAAAAACAAGCGCGGAACGGTCAAGACCGTTCCCTACACTCTAGCCAGCCGCTGTAGAGAACCTCATTGATTATAAATTTAGATGCGGCCAATTTACGTCCGTGTTCTCTTGCACCCAAAATAATTACCACTTTACCAAGCCACGAAGCGAAACCCCAATGTAGGGAACGGTCTTGACCGTTGCGGACTTCATTGAATCAGCTTAAAAGTCAGAGCCATTGGCATTGGAAATTTTATAAAAACAAGCGCGGAACGGTCTTGACCGTTCCCTACACTCTAGCCGCGCTAATCGTCATCCGTAAAATTCTGGTCAGGGAATGGTTTTGCTTTAATGATGGTAACAGGAATGCTAGCCTAGTTGTTGAGCGGTTCCTTGTGCCATTTCTTCTTTATAAGAGAGTTGAAGCTTTTTCTTCATGAAGAGAAATAGTGTTACAGAAAGCAAGGTGGTGGCAATATCGGCAACAGGCAAGGCATAAATAAAGCCATTAAATTGCCAACGTGAGCTAAAGATTATTAATGCGGGAATGAAGAACAAGCCCTGTCTCCCCAGTGATATAATTAATGATTCTACGGTTTTACCAAGGGATTGAAACATGGTCATGAGCACCATCTGCGTGCCTAAAAATGGCATAGCGATCACAAAGGCCCTAATAATCTGTACGCCCAGCTCGATGACGCGAGCATCGTTGATAAATACTCTAATCCATACATCGGAAAAGAGGGAAAAGAGGGTGGCAAAAAAGAGGCCCATGACAGTACTTATGGTGATGGCTCTTTTTACAGTTTCCATTAAGCGTCCAATTCTTTTAGCGCCGTAACTATATCCCATGAGTGGCTGGCAACCTTGTGCTAACCCTATGGTCAGCATTATGGCAATATTAGTGATGCGCATCACCACACCATTGGCGGCGACTACATCATCACCAAAGCCGGCGGCATACACATTAGCAAAAGCAAAGCCGATACTCATCAGAATCATGCCCACAGAGGCAGGAATGCCGATTTTAAAAATACCAGCATAAACCGTAAGGTCAAATTTATAATGCTTGAGCGCAATGGAGATGACGCCCTTTTTCTTGAGGTAAAAGAAAATATAGTAGGAAAAGCCAACGAGATTGCCGATGGTGGTTGCGAGCGCAGCTCCAGCAACGCCCATATTTAAGAAGAGAATAAAAATGGGATCGAGTACCATGTTTAAGATGGTGCCCGACAACATGCCAATCATCGATTCCTTGGTCGCCCCTTCGGAACGCAACAACCCGCTTAGTGCCATTTGCATGCCAATAAAGGGGCTACCCAACAGCATAATTCGTAAGTAGCCTTTGGCAAAGCCAAGCGTATTCACACTGGCACCACAGAACAGTAAGAGAGGTTCAATAAAGATAAGACCAAGCAGGGAAACCGTAATACAGATGGCTAAAGCGGACCAAAAGGTAATGGAGCCAGCCTGGCTGGCAGCTTCCTTTTCTCCCTTGCCCAACAGCCGAGAGATTAGGGATGCGCCCCCAATGGCGAACATATTACCGAATGCCTGAATCACAATGAAAATAGGCATGGAGATGGCAATGGCAGCCACCATATTGGGGTTATTTAATTTACCAATAAAAAAAGTATCTGTCATGCTGTAAACGACCTGAATCAACATGGCAATCATGGTGGGGATTGCTAGGGTCCAGATTGCTTTGTTGACTGGCATGGATTCTAAAATATGAGTGCGATCTTGCGGTACTTGCATTTTTTTAGCTACGTTCAAAATTGGCTCATTCCCCTCTGTCTTTTAGCATTTTCATTGTGGCGACCATGGTCTCTAAAGCATTTTTTAGATTATCGAGTTC
>JANKMV010000436.1 GCA_024650095.1 Bacillota bacterium
CTTCCATTCCGAATAAACAATACAGTCAGTGTAGAGAGCTATAATGGATGTATTGGCGATCCCACCAAAGAAACGAGCGATCAGGATACAGATGAAGAACAGAATGAGATTTCTAGCAACAAACGTACCAACGGTTAAGGAAAGCCCCATACCGATAATGCCAAGGACCGCTGCTCCTTTTGATGTTAGTTTTTTGGCAGCGAAACCTGCGCAAGCAGCGCCGAGTGTAAGCATAATAGCCCCCAAGAATAAATATAGAGGCATTAAGCCTTTGTTTCCTTGAATGTAGACGAAGTAATACATGGCGGACGCACTCATAACGAAGCCGGACAGATACCTGAAGAAATCGCCAATCAGCAATAAAATCAGTGGTGGATTTCCACTTGCTGAACGAAGCATATCCTTAATTGAAACTTTTGTGGTTGCTGTTTGTGCAGCAGCAGCACCTGTTTCTTCATAGCCTTTCGTGAAACTAAAAGTAAACCACGTTGTTACTGCATAAAACATGGCAACGATGCCAGCTACAATCGTATATCCGATTACTTCATTATTTAATTGTGCGGAAAAAAACACAATTAGTGGCAGGGCAATATATGAAGAAACAATGCCACCTGCAGCAGCCCATGTTCCACGTGTAGATGCTAGCTTTGCTCTCTCATCTGGGCCATTTGCCATCACTGTAATTAAGTTCACATGAGCGAGCCAAGGGAAAGAACGTGCTGCATTTGTAAGGCACAGTGCGGCCGCAACGACTATGACACCAACATTGGCTGGTCCAATACTGGTAAACATCATCATGAATGTTATTACGACTAGAATGGGCATAAAAACTAACCAGGAGCGATTTCGTCCCCATCTCATTGGTTTTGTGCCGGTGATAATCCCGCCATATACAGGTTGCATGAACGCATCAACGATGGCAGCAACAGTTGTCGCAATACCAATGCTGACCAGTGAAAATTTAGCCACGTTGGTCATGAAGAACATGAGGTATGTAATTTCCATTCCTCCGACCATTATGCTAAAGCCAAAATCCGAAATGCCGTAAAATCGCTTGATCATATTATTTAATGGTTTTTTCATTACAAATCCCTCCTATTACTCACGGTAGGCATAGATGAGAGGGAAGTAGCCTAACAAATGGACTACCCCTACTCGGCTCGTCTAGCGCAGTTTTATTTGTAGAACTTATTCCCGTAAGTATTAACTTCATTTTGCATCCAGATATTGACCTGTTTAGTGTGATCACGCCAGGCTGCCCGACCAAGGTACATGCCACAGAAAGCATAGCCCCCGCCTGGCGCAAGTTCATCTAGGACTCCTCTGACATATGAACGTACCTCTTCTTCTCCAACATGAGCAGGATTTTCAGGGATAAAGTCATATCCGCCACATACCACTAATTTGCCTTTATATTTTTCCTTTACGGCCAGTAGATCATTTTTTGTCTGGGCGGGATCCCAGTAGACTACTCCGAAATCCATCATGTCATCAAGTTGATCCTCGCAGCGTCCACAGTTATGGAACTGAACCGGGATGCCTCTGTTGACTGCATATTTTGTCATCCTGGCATAGATTGGTTTGAATATATCCCTATATATCTCCATTGAGAAGAACGGTTCATATTTTGAACATGAATCATCAGTTATATTGAAGAGATCAGGTTTATAGTATTCGACAACCTTTTCACAAATCGGTTCATAATAGTCGCAAACCCAATTGAGAAATTCCTTTACAGCTTCCGGTTCTTCTACCAAGGCACATAATGCTTCTACAAATCCCATATGTGCAACAAGTTTCTGAAATGGACCAAATCCACCACCGGACATAACGCCTGTAGTTTCTCTGTTGATTCTAGCAAGATCCTTCTTAGCCATGATCTCCCAATCAATAGAATTTACGTCTAACTCTGGTTTTTTGACAACCTTGTGCCATTGGGTTATATCATCAAGCTGAAAATTCCACGTTCTCGGTATAAACTGGTACCCCGTCTCTTCATTGGCCACGTAGGGTACACCCCACATATCGGTATATTCTAAAACTTCCGGTTTT
>JANKMV010000437.1 GCA_024650095.1 Bacillota bacterium
AGGGATACGACTACTGATTAAGACCTTTTGTCGTCGTATCCCTTGTACTTACTCACCCAGCAGCTGATAAAGCTCTTCCCACTGCTGCTCAAGTTTTTCCTTCTTTTTGTAAAGCTGCTGTAGGCTCTCCCATGCTAGCGTCTCCGCCATTGTTTTATCTACTTCTTCTATTTCTACTTCCAATCGTTTGATCTCCGCTTCAACATTTACATGCGGAGCGCTTCTTGCTTGCTGTACCACCTTGGTCGCAACTGCATCACTCTTTTCTCCTTCGTCTAGCCGTTGTCGCTTGCGTATTATTTCAGCCATTTTTTCCTTCGCCCAGTTATAGTCCCCTGTAAAGCAGTGTACACGCTTGGCCTCAAGCCAATAAATAGTGTCAAATAGCGTATTGAGGAAATAACGGTCATGCGTGACAGCCAGAATCGTGCCCGTAAAGTCTGCCAGCGTATCTTCTAGTACTTCGCGCGATTCAATATCGAGGTGATTGGTGGGTTCATCTAATACTAGCAGATTGATATCTTGATACATAAGTTGTGCTAAACGTAATCTCATGCATTCTCCGCCACTCAGCTGAGACACCTTTCGAAATACCATATAGTCATAAAAGAGAAATTTGGCTAATATCTGTCTAGCATCTCCTTCAGATACCCTTACCTCAGCACGAAAGGTTTCAATCACGGTTTCATCCGCTATCTCGGAGAAGATCTGTTGTGATAAATAGCCGATTTTCACATTACTCCCCAGCCTGATGACGCCTTCATCCGCAGCTAGTTGTCCAAGTATCAACTTGAGTAACGTTGATTTTCCTGTTCCGTTTTCACCCACAATGGCCACTCTTTGTTGATATCTCACATGCATATCTACATGCTGGAAAAGTAGCTCCTGACTAAATCCCTTAGACACACCTTGTAGCATAATCACATCATTGCCACTGCGAACTGCCGCTTCCATGGTAAGCTTCATTTTTTTCCGTTGGAGGATGGGACGATTGAGCTTTTCCATCCGTTCTAGCGCTCGCTCCATATTTCTGGCTTTTTTATAGAGGCCTTCGCCTCCGGGATTAGCACGACTCGCCCAATCCCGCAGCCGTTTAATGGCTTCCTTTATTTTTTTAATCTTCTTCTGCTGCTCAGCATAGGCGTGAAATTCAGCTAATAAATGCTCCTCTTTTTCTGTAACAAACCCAGAGAAATTTGTTTGGTAACATTGGATTTCTCCGTCCTCCAAATCAAATATCTTATTCACAACTTCATCGAGAAAGTAACGATCATGGGAAACCACAACAACTGTACCACTATAATCATACAAAAAGTTGCCTAACCATTCCACCGCCATTAAATCTAAATGATTAGTTGGTTCATCTAATAACAAAAGGCTTGGCTTTTTGAGTAGGGTTAGTGCCAGAGAAACCTTTGTTTTTTCTCCACCACTGAGAGTAGAAAAAAGTTGGCTCACTAAAGCGTCTAAATGGAGACCACTCACCACCCTACTAATATTGGCCTCGATCTCGTAGCCGCCTGCTCTTACAAAATGCTCCTGCAAATCACCATAATCGATCAGTAACCGTTGCAGTCGAGCTCCATTTTTTTCCTCGTTCATGGCCAGCTCAAGCGTTCTCATCTGCTCTTCTTTTTGTAGAAGTTCAGAAAACGCTGTCTTAAGAACGTCGTGCGTAGTAAATTCACGATGAAAATCTGGTACTTGCACTAGATAGCCAATTTCTGTTCCCTTTTTCCAATGGATCTCCCCCGTATCAGGTGCTTCCTCGCCAGCTAATAAACGAAACAATGTCGTTTTGCCACTACCATTGCGACCAACTAGACCTACTCGATCATTTTCTTGAATTTCAAAAGAAATATGCTCAAAAATAGAGTTGCCTCCATACATTTTTCCAACTTGATTCACACTGCATGCAATCATCCTAAAATACCTCCATCAATTAATTCATAAGCACGTGCTTACTGCAAGCGATACAATCCATCGCCAGTAATACAAAAAGCCACAAGAAAGACATACTCTCCCGTGACTTTACTTT
>JANKMV010000438.1 GCA_024650095.1 Bacillota bacterium
AGCAAAACCGGGGCTAGAAGACCATAGCGAAATAACGCCACCTGTTCTCGATCTTTTTCTTCCATCAACTATCCCTCCATTTTGGAGGCTAACCGGTTAACCTATGCTGTTCCCATTGTAAAACAGAAGGCGTTGGCGTTTCCAGGCAAAAGTTATGTGGTTGTATAGTACTTTTCATATGGGCATTTCAATGGTACAATTTAAAGTGCCATAAAGTTTGTTTTGAAATGTCCTCTTGACCTTCTTACGAAGGTGGCTTCGCCAAAAGCACGGATCATTTCTAACAATTTTATGGCTTTTTCTTTTAATCTCCCCGGCAGTCTTTCCCGGAACCCCTCAGCTCTAAAGAACATCTCAACCTGTTTAAGCTGCCGAGAGTACCGCTGTTTGTAAAACTGGATTCTCTGCCGATATTGGTAAACCAATCTTGTAAGACCACTATGTAAATCTACAACGACCTGCCTTAGTGTGTGCTGGAAATACGGGAGAAGAAAGCTTGGAAGCAGAGAAACTGTCTGGGCACAAGATGGGCATTTCAGCCGGCAGATTGGTATTCGGTACTCTACGCCCCGTTCAATAGCATATCGCCAGTAGTAACCGTGCCGCCTCATCATTACAGCTCCCCTACAATTTGGGCACTGTTCTACAACAGGGAACTCGTTTTCCTTACCCATTTTCGCATACTGCTCTAACGTCTGGCTGCATTCATACTGTACAATCATAAAGAAACACCTCCGGGATATTGTGGTAAAATTTTATCACAATCCCAGAGGTTTAAAAAATTAAGCGGCTGCTTGATTATGAAAAAAAATCTCCGCTGCCGGAGGGTTTAAATCGCTAAATAACAGAAATGGGACTATTAAATGAACCAAGTGGTTCCATGGACACATTAACGATATAAGAACCAAAGGAGAGGAGTTCTATGGAAAAAAGCAATCAAGTGGAGTTTGTTGTGCATGGACGTTATGCATTGTTTTCGGACCCATTAACCAGGGTAGGGGGTGAGAAGGCAACTTATCAAATACCCACCTACCAGGCTTTGAAAGGTATTTTAGAATCTGTGTATTGGAAGCCCACATTTCGCTGGATTATCGAGCGGGTACGGATTATGAATCAGATACGGACTGAAAGTAAGAATGTGAAGCCATTGAAATTTGGTGGTGGTAATGATTTATCCATATATACCTATCTGCGTGATGTGAGTTACCAAGTCCAGGCTCACTTTGAATGGGATGAAAATCGCCCAGAACTGGCAAACGACCGTAATGAAAACAAACACTTTTTTGTAGCGCAGAGAATGATTGTTCGTGGCGGACGGCGCGATGTTTTTATGGGAACTCGGGAATGCCAAGCCTATGTAGAGCCTTGCATCTTTGGTGATGGAGAGAGTTACTACGATCATGATGAATTGGTCTTTAGCTTAATGTTTCATGGTTTTGATTACCCCAGCGATACAGGTAACCCTGAATTGATATCAAGATTTTGGGTTCCCAAAATGATTAATGGCGTAGTGGAGTTTATTCGTCCTCAAGATTGCATAGCACGGAAGTGGGTTCGCAAGATGGAAATTCAGGAAATGACATCTACGCCCTTGGATGATGATCATTCGCTAGAAGATTTGTGGGGGGGTATACCAACATGAGTTGGATTCAAAGCCTCTATGATTCATATGAACATAGTAAAGGTAAGGCAGGGCAAGTAGGTGGAGAGGGCGAACCAGTGCTTCTACCTATTTGTCATTCCACTCAACAAGCTCAGATCACCATTATATTAGATAGGCAGGGCTCATTTCAACGAGCTACTGTCGTGCCACCCGAAGACCGTAGGACCATCATACCATGTACAGAGCGATCCGGCTCCAGAGCTGGGAGTAAACCTGTAAATCACCCATTATGCGATAAGTTGCAGTATGTAGGTGGAGATTTCTTGGAGTATGGTGGAAACGTCACCTCTGGCTTTGCCAAAGCCCCTAGTTATCCAAATGAAATGTATTTAGCTGACTTGGGCCATTGGTGTGTTTCTAGTCACTCAC
>JANKMV010000439.1 GCA_024650095.1 Bacillota bacterium
TAATTCGTGTGCGTGACGGTTTTTAGTAGGTGGCGTTGGAGGGGATAACCATTTTGGTTAACTTATCATACGCTGCACGCATGATGGTTTCAAAGCGTGCGTCTGCGATGGGGTGCGGCTATGGTTTTTTGATTAAATCCTTGACTCCACATAGGTGTTACAACGTCCGGACGTGCTATTTCGATGCCACGGGCATACTTGCTGTTTGCTTGAACTTTTAAGCCATGTTGCTTTACTATACGTGAAAGCCAGGAGGGATGGTCGTGTTGACATTTAATTTCTAAGATGATTTCATGCGGTTGTTGTACCCTAAAGAATGGTTGTGCGGGAAAAAGTGTTGTGGCATTGCCACTGACTACCTGATGGTCGAAGGTAATGCGTAAACTCTCGTTATCGCGAGCTTTTAGCCCCGTGCGCTGGTATTGTACCAATAGTTGTGGCCGCAATGTTCTAAGATGATAGAGCCGTGCAAACTCTGTAAGCACGGGATTATTAGTATCACTTTGGGGCCAATGATGTGTTTCCATAAATTCATTATAAACGGAAGTGGGTACAAAGCTACTGTATTTTTCCATGGCCGAGCCCCACCGCGTTTTTAATTCCACCCGCAGTGGCGGGTTCTCGGCGGCAGAGTCGGTATAGGAGCGGACACGGATTTTGATACGGCCATAATCTCCATTAATCTTTTCGTGATACGCTTGGTAGTCATAGGTGTCAAAGTAAAGGCTGCGTACTAGATAGGAGCCGGTGGGTTTTGTATAGGGATCAAGTTTCATATAGGGTACCATGGCATTGCGTAACTGATGATATTGCGTAAGTGAGATGCGATATTTTAGTTCGAAGCGCCAAGTTTTCCAAACTTGTTTGCGAGTCAATAGTAACATATTGTCACCTCTTATATTAAATGGGTAGAGCTAACTGGGGTGCAAGCAGTGATACCCTCGTTACCCCTTTGGTGGATTGGATATTTTTTAGTAAGGTTGCTGTTTCTTTTTCCTGACTACGCGATAAGCGGAGCTCAAATATAACTTCCCAGCTTTCGTCATGAATCTCGTGGGAACGAACACGGGCTGTCATGGTCTGGCGGCGTATGATGCTTTCAAGCTCAACTGCAAGATATTGTGATTCTCCCGAGATCACCATCACAAAGTCTGAATGGCGAGGGCGGCCATATTCGAAGATATATAGGAGGGAGACTGCAATGGCCAAAAAAATAGTGGAAATAATAACCAGGGCCCAGTTATTTGTGCCACAACCGAGACCAACAGCAATTACCCAAAATAGATAAACCATATCACGGGTATCTTTAATGGGAGTACGAAAACGAATAATGGAGAGTGAACCCACTAACCCCAGTGATAAGACTAAATCTCCCCGAATAAATAACATTACTAACGTGACGATGGGGGCGAGGAGCACCAACGTGTTTAAAAAGGAATGTTCATAATTTAAGCCACGGTGGGTGTTTCGGTATAGTAAGGCGATGCCAAGACTAACTACAAAAGCCAGTGTGAGAGAGACAAACAGATTTAATGCTACATCCCCCGGTATCAGGAGTAACTCAGTAAATTCGCGCCACATAAATTGTGCTCCTTCCGTTATCAGTTAAAATCATTCCGCCATTACCAAGCGTCAAAGATCTTCATTTGCTCGTTACTTAGCTTAAACTTATTTTTTATATGGTGTAGCATGATGGCTGGTCGGTTTTGTGCAAAGTTTCTCAGTCTTTGGATGTGAAAGTACCATTCATTCATGGAGCCACCCCAACGCTTAATCTGATTTGGCATTTCAGCCTCTATCATACAGGCCATTTCATCAATACGTCCGATGACTCGCTCTGGTGTGAATGTATGATTAAGGTGGTAGGCTAAACGAGTGATGAATTCTGCCTTAAAATCTGGATTATGTAGCAAGTTGACCATCAGTACAGTGGAGAGATAGCGGCCGACACCTGTTCCTGCGGGATTGGTTACGAAAGCTAGTGTATTATGGTTTACATTAAAAAAGCCCCAATCTGTGTCGTATACGAT
>JANKMV010000043.1 GCA_024650095.1 Bacillota bacterium
ATTGTTCTTTCATGAGAGCACGTTCGGCGCGCTCAATGGCGATTTTAACAAGATTGCCACAGTTTCGAGATGAAACACTGCCCCAACCTTCGCTACGAACTTCGTTTGCTACGCCCAATTCTTCGGCTAACTCTTCCTTTAACGCATCGGACATAATTCTATTCCGTCTGGGACTCATTAGCCACACTCCTTTTTTGAACATTTTAGGGTTCCTAGCTAGTGTTCCTATTTTTATATTTGAATATAGCTGGGAATATCTTTATGAACATATTGCTACTTTATTTAGAGATAACATTAGCAAAATACTTTTTTAATTCATAGTATGAATAAAGCTTTTTTATGGAGGCTGGAATTATGACTCGCATCGAGATTAATAGGCAGATGAAAAAACTCATGCTTTATCAGCAAGGGCAGCTATATAAAACATACCCCATTGCCATCGGTAAAGCTGCGACACCAACGCCACTAGGTGAATTTAAGGTGTATGAAAAAAATCCCCACCCCCACCCCGGTCTTGGCACACGCTGGATGGCCTTTACCTATCAACGACATGGTATTCATGGTACATTTAATCCATGGACCATTAATACGGCGGCTACAGCTGGATGTGTACGAATGTACAATCAAGATGTAGAGGAAATTTATCCTCTCGTGCCCATGGGAACAGCAGTAATTATTTTTGATCGAGAAGACGTGGTGAAAGTACCCGAGCATATCGGGAAAGAAGTATATTTTGTTCGGCCTGGCGATACGGTAGAAACCATTGCTAAACGATTTTCCATTACGCCAGCACAACTCATTGAATTTAACAAAATCAAGTATCCTACTTATCTACATCCAGGGAAAATGTTGTTGATTCCAAAATTTAAAAAGGGCTGACCAACGATAAGTTGGTCAGCCCTTTTGTTTCTGCAAGAAATTATATCGCTTGCAATGAACAAGCGGCTGTTACCAGCACGTTATCTCCCCACAAACATTTGTGTGAACATCATCCCATAGGGACCACCACTCACGGCCCCGATACCGATATGAGTATAATTAACATTGAGGATATTGGCACGGTGGCCTGATGAGTTCATCAAGCCTGTATGAGCACGCTCCACAGTGGGAGCACCTGCTAGATTCTCACCCGCGGTTCTATATGAAATGCCTGCAGCCTTCATCATATCAAACGGAGAACCATATGTAGGAGACTGGTGGGCAAAATAGTTCAGATTAATCATATCTTGGCTTTTTAGCCGGGCCTGCTTGACCAACGCCAAATCAACCCGCAAGGCTTTAAGTCCCCGTTCAACACGTTCGGCATTTAACAGATTGAGCATTGCCTGCTCCGCTTGATTCAAGCCAGCAACTGGTTCCGGTTTAGGTTCCGGTTGGGGCTCCGGTTTAGGTTCCGGTTTAGGTTCCGGTTGGGGCTCCGGTTTAGGTTCCGGTTTAAGTTCCGGTTTAAGTTCCGGTTGGGGCTCCGGCTTAGGTTCCGGTTTAAGTTCCGGTTGGGGCTCCGGTTTAGGTTCCGGTTTAAGTTCCGGTTGGGGAATGGGAATGGGTTGAGTAAAGGTTAAAGGAATACGTAATAGCTGTCCTGGCATAATGATAGATCCACTCAGTTTGTTAAGCCTAGCTAACTCACTAGCTGTTGTTTTATACCGTTGACTAATACTGTACAACGTATCTCCACTTTGTACACGATAGCACGCATATCTCATGGATAAAGAAGTACGTGTCCCAGTGCGGGCAGAAACAAGCTTCCAACCATTTGTTATCGTGTAACGATAAGTATAGCGAACAGTATACGCTTCTGCTCTAGACGACAGAGGGAGAATTAGCAGGGTAAGAAATAGTGTTAGGAGAATTATCTTTGTCCATCTTTTTTGCAAAACTATCTCTCCTTTAAAAGTTTGTTAAGTTTGTTAAGATATCTTCATATTTTGATTATATTGCATTGCTTCAGTGGTCGCAAAACGCAAAACAGGCCGTTAGGGACAATACAAGTCAATCAATAAGCAAGGAGTGAGCACAGCGCCCACTCCTTGCTTATTACTCTCTATTGGGTACTCATACCACATTACCGTGGAATAATTAGCTTTTGCCCGGGATAAATCAGGTTAGGATTCTGCAAATTATTAGCTGCAATAATGGATTCCATCGTCACGCCAAACATCTGCGCAATCTTCCACACACTATCACCTGAACGAACGATATAGATGCGTGGTGGAACTGGCATAGGTGTTGGGTAGTGCGGCGGCTTATGCGGTTGTGGCCACGGCTTATGCGGTGGTTTTTTAATAAAACGCAGCACTTTGATTCGGATTTCTATGATGGCAACCTGATGAGCTGTTTCGCGATCTGGGTTCACTTCAACACGTACAAACTCTACCCGCGCATCAATATGTGCTCGCATGCCGGGCGCAGCTCCAGGAACATCAACAAAATGAACGAACTTTTCATTAACATCATGCATGAAAACCGATCCTGTCATGGCGTCTACCGCAAACAGTTCTTTATGCAACGTTCCCCGAACAATGACTTTATTGTGGATAATTTCATGTTGTATGTGTCGAACCTTAGCGGCGACAGGCTCTCTAACCATTCTAACGGGTCTACCAAAAAATATATCTTGCTCTATTAATGTTTGTGACGATCCGGTACCCACAACCTCTTCCATCTCAAAATCATGGTGATGCTTATTATAATTTGTTGGCGCATACAATTCATTCTCATAACTGCGCATGGTAGCATCCAATGATTCAACTCGGCTCAATATCCCAGAAAGATGCAAAAGACCTCGCAATCGTCCTTGATTTTCCTCAAGTTGCCAGGTTAGAATATTTACCTCTCCATCCACACTGGCCTCCATATCAGCCTGTGCTGGAGCAAACTTAGTATAATGCTTGATGGGATAAACATATTTTTCTTTTTGTGTAGAATCAGCGCGTTGAGAAGTAACCTCCACAACCACTTCACCTTCGATTTTGAGCCAGCCACACATGGATGTTGCTTGCTGATTGATAAACTGTGCCGTAGTTTCAATAATACAATCTGGCGTTTCCATTAGTTCCACGGGCAAAGACAGATCAAGTACTTCACTAAAATGAGAGTGAACTGTCTCTACATCCACCGTTTCTGCTAGAGCTGCGCCATCGACCTCGGCGGGCGTTACAAAACGTAACTCCTGTTCTGATAAAATTCGATACCCCACTTTGAGGGTACATGCTCCTCTTAGTATTGTTTGGCTCTGCTCCTGTTCCCCACGAAACTCTGATTGCCAACTTTCCTGAAAACTTGTGTCCGCTTCAATTTCAACAGTGTAGCTAGGTTGAATACCTTCGACGGGCATCAATTGAGTTAGATAATGTACTGTAGATATTTTTTCTACCAGTGCAGTTTCCTTCACAATATAGTACGTATCCTGTTGCAGCGTAAAACGAACAAAAATTTCACCACCAAGTGCCGTGGCCGTGGCCTCTAAAACAGTGATTTCTGGTTTGTTAAATTCTTCTACTTCTCCGGGCAATGAAATTTCCATGGGCATGGTCAACTCCACATCTTTACCCTGTTGCACCAATGCAAACGTTCGACTTATTTGGTCTGTCTGATTTATCATATACACGCCTCCCGTATATAACGTATGCATAGCGTGAGAAAAAGTTGACTTTCTGCGGGAGTAAGGAGGCTCAGCCAATAAGAATTCTTTGCATACAAAAAGTAGCATCAACCGATGCTACTTTTTATACGGGTAAGGAAATCATCTCATTTGCAGCTAGCACGTGGAGAGTGTTGCCACTATTGAAAAGCGTACGCCGAGGGAACCAAACAAGCGCGCCTTTCTTATACTTACCGACGAGGAATAAATATTTGCTGGCCTGGGAAAATCACATTGGGATCTGTAATTTGCGGGTTTGCTTTTTCTATGGCCTGCAAGCTTACGTTAAATCGTTGTGCGATTTTAAAGAGTGTGTCTCCCGGTTGCACCACATAGATGGTAACTGAGGGAGTAGGGCCAACATCACAGCTAACGACCACTTCTAGTTGTACATGCTCTGTAACCTTAACAAATATTTCAATAACTGAAGTTTGACGAATACGCGTGCGGTCGTTGGGATCAATTTCAAAGTCTGTAAATTCAACCCGAGGATAAACCTGCACGACGTGACCTGGCATAGCGCCCGGGATGTCTACAAACACAGTAAAGTGTTCCCTGACTTCAAATTCCATCACTTCAGAATCTTCACCATCACGGACAAAGAAAACATTTTTAACCAAGTCGCCTTCAATGACAACTTTATTATCAATGACTCTAGTTTCCAGATTTTCGAAGCGAGTTTCCGGTGGACCGGCGATCTTCTTAGCGGGAGCAGGAGCTGTCAGATTAGCAACAACTGTATGCTGTTTTGAACCTTCCCCAATAACCTGTGAAACTTTAAGAAGCTCCTTACGAACGCCTGCATCCATAATATCGATGACCACTTCTACTTGAACAGTCTCCGTTACCTTTACGAATATGTCGATGATGGCCGTCTGTTTACCGCGAGTTGGATCATTGGCATCTATATCTACATCAACGAATTCTACCCGGGGATGAACCTGTACATTAGCGCCTGGGAAGGCACCCGGAACATCCACAAAATGAGTAAACTTTTCATCTACAGATACTTCATGCACCACGTCGTCCTCTGCATCCACAAAATATATCTGTTTATGCAAGATACCCTCAACGATTACCTTATCTTCAATTACGCGGGTGGTTATATCCCTGACTTGGGTATCAATATTCTTAATTTTCCGGGCCGGGCGGCCAAAATCTATTTCTGCATGCACTGAAACCTGCGAAGCATTTTCACCAATAACGCTATCCACTTTCAGAAGTTCTGTAACAACTTTATTTGGGTCAATGCCAATGACATCAACCACAACGTCAAGCTGAATGGATTCTGTTACCTTGGCAAAAATCTCCAAGATAACAGTCTGCCGAAATAGAGAGTCAACCTTTTTCTTTGGTGGTTTGATAAATTCAGCTTCCAGCTCTTCTTCCGTAAGTGTCTGCTCCCGGTACTTTTTAACTTCACGGATAAAATCGTGACCGACAAACTCTACTCGTGGGTGAACCTGCACATTCATTCCAGGCATTGCACCTGGCACATCAACAAAATGCACAAAGCGTTCATCGTCAACGGTAAATTCCTTCAGTTGGCCGGATTCATCATCTACATAGAAGATTTGTTTATGGATTACACCTTCCACAACAACTTTATTTTCAATAACACGGCCTCTGACATCACGCAGAGTGGTATCCACTTCCGTAATTTTACGAACTTTTCCAGGCAGGGTGACTTCCCGGACAACCGATGTTTGCGAAGCATTTTCACCTACGACCTGCTCAACTTTTAGCAGATCGGTGATACATTCCAACGCAAGAAATTCATCTTTACCCATATTATTGCCTCCTTTCACCTAATGTAGTAAACGTTTACAAGATACAAAAAAATACATCGCCGCCCCCTTCCCCATGGCATTGTCCGATAAATTATATGCCGTAGCCACGGAAAATGTGCGTAATTCGCGGAGCCTTACTGTAAATCCACGTAGGTCTTTATCATATCTATGGTCATAATCTACAAAATATGTCTGATTCAGCTACCTATTGAAAAATCAAAAACATTTACTCTTTTTGACGCCAAATCTCTAGTACAATATATACAGCTACGTACCAAAAGGTGTCTAGCTTTCAATTCTGGCAACCCTGGCCACTTGCTAACTGCAAGTAATAATTGCCAGCAAAAAAAAACAGCCCGTAGGCTGTGTTCTGGCTTACGCCAAATTTTTAGTTTTTCCACTATCTTTATGCATCAATGTCAGTTCGACTGTCTCTGTTAACACATCTGCATATGAGAACGATAACCGCTGATTATAATTGGGCTCATCAATCCGTACAACGAAAATGGACGGATAGGTATTTTCCAGAACGCCAACTTTTTCCAGCGTCTTTCGACGCCCTCGATGGGCGCGCAGACGTATTTTCTGTCCGACATGTGATTCCAGACTTCGCCGGATTTGCATAAGTGCATTCGTTGCTGCCAAACGCTATCACCCCAGACAAGATTTACTTACTTATTCTAACACACTGAGTACAAACTGTCAAATGGTAAATAAAATATTATACCAGCGTACTTCAGCTAGTGTCAAGAGTTAATTTTCGTTGCAGTTATTTTCTTGGTCTAATATGGAGATTTTGGCAGGCCTAATCTGAACTTTCCACGCGTCTCCAAACCACCGATGCCATCTAATCCCGTAATGGTGCTCTTTATAACTTCAAAAATATTAACGGCTTCATTAATGGAAGTGAACGCCACCTTCTCCATAATAAAAACCGGATCTAAAGCATGAATTAAAATGCGCTGGGGGGAACTGGCGAAGTTCGCACCTGCGGCTAAAATTTCCTCATAATGTGATTGACATGCCCCTGCAAAGATGACCAGATCATCCTTGCCTGGTTCATACTGCCGCGCTTTGTGCACCCCTTCCACAAAATAACGTGAGTTACGATAATAATTTAGATCTTGAAAATTGTTTTTTTTATTCTTAATATAGGCATCATGGCCAGTCATGACCAAAATATCTGGTCGATGCTGATGAAGAAGATTCCATAGCTTCTCTGGCTGTTGCTTTTCGGTAACATACACCCCAATAGCCTCAATTTCCAACGATTGATACGCCTTCATGCACTCCTCAAGATAATCCTGGTCTCCATCAAGGTGCAGGATTTTTCCCGGCATGGAGAAGAACTCCTCAGGAGCTCTACCACTAATACCGCGCAGTTGTTCCCTCTCTAAGCTACGACGCTTGTATATTTTGTGGATACACTCTTTCTGAACTTTTTCAGACCGGTTGCGATAATTTTGCAGAGCAACAGGTTCTGGATGTGCCAAATCTGATAACTTCGCATCTGCTAACAATCGCATATCAATTCCCTTTATGATGGCTGTTTTTTTCTTCTCATTAACTTCAACAATTTTAAAGAGAATATCCATACCATACGATTTGCGCCCGACAATTTCACCGACTTTAAAAGCCATATATACACCTACCTTCCATTATATTTCGGACACAGCTTACTTCAGGTTATGATATGTAACGCGAACTAAAATTGTGCTTGACCAACAATCACGTACTTACTACCTCACATCATATAATGGTAGAGGAGGAGATAGAATGATTGTTGCCATTGTGCCTGCACACAACGAAGAGTATCGTCTGGGGCGTGTTTTACATCATTTATTAACCGTTATGGCCATTCAGCAAATTTTCGTTATTCTAAACGGCTCAAACGAATTAACGCAAAAAGAAGCTGAACGCTTCTACGAAAAAAACAAAAGTAAAATAACAGTTGTCTCATTTAGGGATCCCCTTGGGATTGATGTACCCCGCGCAATTGGTGCCAACCTTGCCTATACTGCCGGCGCTGACTATGCAGTTTTTGTCGACGGCGATATGGTGGGGGAGTATAGCACGGAAGTAAAAGCATTGCTAGAACAGGCCGAAGCTTTAAAACTAGACCTAGCACTTTGCGATTGCTATCCGCATACTACGGTGCTTACAGAATATACGGAACCTATTTTTCATTATCGCCATTTAGTTAATCAAGGATTAGGTCTTGTTGAAAAAATTAAAATTGCCACTCCTTCACATGGACCACACGTTATATCTCGCCGTATGTTGCAAACGATTCCCTGGGAAGATTATGCCGTACCGCCCACACTCTTAGTGCACGCAATGTGGCACCATCTCACAGTGGGAATTGCTGCTTCCATACCCCATCCACAGCTAGGCTCCTCAATAAAGAATCATACCCACACGAAACTCATAACTGATACCATCATTGGTGACTGCATCGAAGCTCTTTGTATGATCCAGCACCTGCCTCGCACCCGCTTCCATAAGGGACGGCTCTATCTGGGCTATCATGAGCAGCGCCGCCTTGATCTCCTCCAGCAGTTTTTAGCTGGACGCTCCATGTAATAAAAGTAGCCGCTTGCATGTAGCAAGCGACCAGGATTACGGGTAGACCTACTTTGTATATTTATCTGCAACTTTAGTTGCACCATACGAATCAGGCTTGATAAATGCCGGGAACCCACTGCCAATGACCATACCCACAACTTCTCGGATTAAATCTCTTGTTTCCCCTTGCTCGCCCACATCCAAATGGATTTCTACATTCAAGCGAGAATCTCCATTCTCCACCAGTTTAGCAGTCACCATCGTTGCTACTTCTAAGCTTAAATACGTTTCATAATAAATCCGCTGACGCAAATTACTCATGTAGTGCTTATGAAGACGGTGAAAATAGTAACGGGCGCCTTTCCCTAGCCGATGGATAATAACGGCAGTCACAAAACAAACATCCTTATTGCCATGTGGTTGGGAATCCGTGCCGATAATCAATTTATACTGCTCCTTGGGTTTTTCATCAACATAGGTGATAATATCCTGAAACGTTTGCTGGAATGTAAGCTGTCCTTTAGTAGGGCTCGTAAAATTCATGAGACCGGCACCTTTCACTAATCAGCGTTATTCCTATTATAAAATAACCGGGCCAGCGTTGCAAATTCATTAACACTAAGCGTTTCGCCACGGCGGGATAAGTCCAATCTTGCCAAGATACCAATGTCCGCGATAGCTTTCTTGGATAGCTCAAAAGCAGACGTTAAGGTATTAAGAGCTGTTTTACGGCGCTGTGAAAATACGGCTTCCACAACTTTAAAAAAGACAACCTCTTGCGCCGCTGTTAAGAGAGTATCCTGCCGCGGTACAAGTTCAACCACCGCAGATGATACATCTGGTCTAGGAAAGAAAACCGTACGCGGTACATCAAAGGCAAGTGAGGGCGTGGCTGCATACTGGCAAATCACAGATAGGGTACCATAGTCCTTTCCCCCCGGGGGTGCCACAATACGCTGCGCCACCTCCTTTTGTATCATACAAACGATGTGCGATATGCACATCCTTTGTTCCTTTAACCAGTGATAAAAAAGTGGAGTCGCCACATTATAAGGTAAATTAGCAACAATTTTAAGCGGTCCGGCAGCACACAAGCGCTGATAATCAGCCTTCATGGCATCTTGGTGGATCATCTCTACATTAGAATATTCTGCAAGGGTTTCTTTTAGCACTGGCAGCAACCGCTCGTCGATCTCTAGAGTAATAACATGCTTTGCCTTTGCCGCTAGTTTTTCTGTTAGTGCACCAATTCCCGGACCGATTTCTAGAACCAAATCATCCGGTTGCAATTGGGCTGTTGTAACAATCTTAGTGAGGATATTCTCATCTACGAGAAAATTTTGGCCCCACTTTTTTTTCAACCGAATACCATGGCGTTGCAATAATTTTGAAACGTAGGCCGGATTTGATAGTTTGCTCACTGTGGCTCCTCTTTTCAAGCTGATTAGGGACGAAAAATCGCCTCTGTACAAATTATATCGGATTTATCCTATATTTAATAGTAAAAACCGGGGGAACCCCCGGTTTTACTTAGTCTATTAATCTATAGACGCGTACGTTCCTCCGACCAAACTGTAACGCAGCTTGATGAGTTGACATCAGCAGATCAATGCGGTTCTGCTTAATGGCACCACCAGTATCCGCGGCAATGGCATAACCATAACCGTCAATATACAACTTGCTTCCTAAAGGGAACATGCGAGGATCAACCGCCACAATATGCGGATGAGTTTCACTTCCATCCCCCGCAACAGCACTACGCCCTGTGGCCGTACGTCCATCATTGTTACTACCCGTACAAACACTGTGTCCTTCACCATTCATGGGACATCCAGAAGCTGCAGTTCCTGCACAATAGGCTGTAGCTGAAACGTTCACCACTTGGCTAAAGCTGACTGCACGCCCTCCACGGGATAGTACTGTATTTTCACCATATTCCACAATTTGGTCCTGCTTAACGTACATCATATCGGATTGTACTATCTGTGTGGCTACCTCTACACCATTTTCCAGTGTCTGCTCCACTGTATCTTCACGCAACCCCACCACGCCCTTTTGCGCAATACGAGTTAAACCTCGATCCAATAGCATAGTACTGCGCCTTAGCTCACGGTAGGGAATCTCTATCCTTTGTGTAAACAATCGCTCTTCCACACGTATGACCTGAACGGTATCCCCCCGCGTAATGAATTTTTGCGGCAACGGGTCCACCCGATCAAGTTCACCTAAGAATAATCCTAGCTTCTCCAAAACATCATTAACGGTAGCTTGCGCCACCTGGACCTCAAAGCTTCGACCATCGGCCATTACAGTTACTGGAAAAGCCCTGGTGAGCACAATTTCCACACCCTGCTCAAGCCTCTCGTCTGGGGCGGGGGCGACATAGTCGTGGGGACCTACAACGATACCCACATCGGCTAAGAGAGCACCCACATTTCGATGATAAGTGACAAGCTTTTGAGCTTCACCATCAATTACCAGCGTTACATCCTTTCGTGCAACTGCAAGGGTTGAAAGAAAAACAAATACAAGTGACAGTAGCAACAATAACGTATGGTAACGAGTAACTTTCCCCCGGGCAACATCGGTCACGTTCTTGATGGGAATCAGTGACATAGAGCTTCCTCCTACGCTTCTCTATTCTTGGAAAGGCCTGATGGTAAGTCCAGCAGCCTCCCCAGGCTACACCAAGCGCTTTCATGCCTATGATTCCCATCATTTAGTTGTTTCATACACCACTGCGTGGGTAGGAGGTGGAGAACTGCCAAGATTGTTGCACGCTTGCTTTTCTGGAGTCCGGAACGGTCAAGACCGTTCCCTACACTTGGTTGGGTTCGTTACACTGGCATATTACAAAAATGCAATTGATATCAGTTTCTTGAAGGACATGAAAGGTGCTTGTTCAGTACTGTAGCCACTTGCATAATATACGAGATATATTTTTTGCA
>JANKMV010000440.1 GCA_024650095.1 Bacillota bacterium
ATTCCATTTATTGTTAACTCTACATTGATAAGATTATACGATAGCGTAGTGTTAGGAGCGGTCTTTACCGTTCCGCCGCGCATGCGGTTTCCTTTAGGATTCCCTCCGGCTTATACCCTTGTTAAATCCATGGAGCTCGGAACGGTCAAGACCGTTCCCTACATTTGAATGTCCTTACTATCGTAATAAACTGCAGGCGATATGTGCATAACAGTGCAAGAAAGCGCACTTATTCAGTTTCCTTAATGCGCCTTTCAGTACTGTTTACATTAGCCGCTTGTTAACTGCACGTGATATATTCAAAGCAGCAGTGCACAATATCGCCACTTCTTATTATGTTAATATTTTAACTTTTCCGCATATTAAACAAGGGAAACTAGGGCTCATAACGAATTAGTAGTATAGCTACCAGTAGCAAACACAACTATTTTTCAGAAGGGTGATGATGATATGAGCGAAACTGCAGCATTACTTCAGGAGAGAAAAGAAATCTTTCAAGTTCTTTATCAGGGGGGAATCCCTAAACGAGTTCCCGTAAATAGCCCCATTACACTCGAGCTAGCCACAGCGTATGTGGGCGAAAATTTAGTGGAAGTATCCTATGACCTCCCGCGTTTAGAGGCTATCTTTGAAAAAATATGCCAGGATTTCGTTGCCGATTCTTTTCCTGTGGCCGGCGTGGGAAGAAGTCCACTTTTTTATCAAATACTTGGGTCAAAACCCTTTGTTATGAGTTCTACCGGATCCATGCAACACCCTGATGTGGTGGGTATGCTCCCCGAAGAATATAGTGACTTAATTACGAAACCCCTAGATTATTTAATGGATACCGTTGTCCCCCGCCTTTACACAGAATTGGATACAGACTCGAGTCAAAAGGCAATGGTCTTTGCCAAAGCGATGCGTATCCAAACTGATGTTATGATGGAAAACTTTATGATTCAGAGAAAGGTTGCCGCCAAATATGGCTACCCAGCCATTGGCATGATGGGCGGCACCGGACCTATGAAGACGACGTTGGCCCCACTAGATTATCTTGCCGACCTCTTACGTAGTTTTAAGGGATTATCTAGCGATTTACGACGCTATCCTACGCAAGTCCTCGCAGCCTGTGAAACGCTATTACCGTTAATGATCAAACGAGGATTGCCGAATATTCCCGGCGAACCCGGTGTCACTTTCATTCCCTTACATATGGCTACGTTTATCCGCAACAAGGATTTTGAGAAATTTTATTGGCCTACCTTTATTCAATTAGTACGAGCACTAGATGAAGCCGGGCAAACCATTGTAATTTTTCTCGAGGATGACTGGACTCGCTATCTAGACTATGTCTATGATCTTCCTGCTAATTGTCGCCTTATGGTTGAATATGGTGATCCACAACTATTTAAAGATAAACTAGGCAAAAAGCACTATCTTACAGGTTTCTATCCGGCAACGCTCCTCCACTCGGGTAACAAGGACCAATGTGTAGATAAAGCAAAAGAACTGCTGGATATACTTGCACCTGGCGGTCGTTATCAGTTTAGCTATGATAAGCAAATCATTGCCACCACCGCCAACAGTAAACTGATGGAAAATATTAAGGCTGTGATGCAATATGTCGAGGAAAACGGCGCGTACGATCACCCAGATAAAGTGGAAGATCTTGTTTTCACGGATAAAAGTGCACAGGTACAAAGAGCCAAAGAAATCGTCGCCAACATTAACCAAAACATTGACTCTAAATACTACACCACATGGGAAAAATATAAAGCACTCCATCCCGAATTAGAGGGAAAACCAGAACATATTATTGCACCTAAAATTCAACACTACGAAGAGCAGATGATACATTTCCTCATTAATCTTTGCTAAGTATCATTATCACAGCGTGGATAATGTGTAGGGAACGGTCAAGACCGTTCCCTACATTCGGCTCCCTCGATGGGCCTTTTCAGTACTGATAATGCTGGTTGCGTGCTAAAGGCAAGCGATATAATCTCTGCAAAGTAAAAGCAAAAAGCGAGGCTGTTGG
>JANKMV010000441.1 GCA_024650095.1 Bacillota bacterium
CTTTCGACATAATCCGGGGCGGACCCGGTACCTTTGCGAGTACCTTTGCATCATTCCGAACATTACCGGTATCCTGTGTACCATGGCCGAAACAGCGTCAGGCAGTGCAAATGCAAATATTTCGCGTTCTTGCAGTTGAGATTTTGCCATTTTGTCTCTCCTCGTATTATAAGAGTATAGCTACTATTGTAACTATATCTTATTTATTTTTCCTACAGTATCCAGCTACTACAATAATCATTAAGGTCATTAGCAAAGTTGGCTAACTCTCCTTGCAAGCATGTGCTGTTACTACCCTCCTTCTGAATTTAAAAGATTTCACGGCCCTTACTTTGTACCATTGCAGTGAATTTGTAACCTAACTGTTAATTTAACCAGTTAAATGTATTGTAAATTGCTCGACACCATTTGTCAATATATTTGCTGAAATATTCTAACCATCTGAATTGATAAAATATTTTAGTTGATTAAATTGTTTACATTTAAAGCTTAAAATAAAAAGACTATACTAGATTTATAGAGAAAAAAACAGTATAATGAGAAAATGATGAATATAGATAAAAAATGCAACATACCGAAATTAAAAATTCTGGATGTGGCGACCAAGTTATTTTACGATAATGGTTACAATGACACCTATTTTGAGCATATAGCGGAACTATGTGGAATTACGAAACCTTTGATATCCTATCACTACAACTCGAAGGCTAATTTAGCCCGTGTTGTAGCGGAAACCTATGCAAAAAACAATAAAAACGTCATTGCTTTTAAATTGTACAAATATTTCCATGATTTTAAAAGTTATGACCTACAGGTGTCGACTGCTGTGGAGATTCGCCTAACCCGTATGCTAATTCTTCTAGATAAAAACGTAAACAGGTTTTACTTTGAAAGAATCAATGCAAATTATGACAGATCTATTGCTGCCAAAGAAGCTTCTGTTCCTTTCTATAAAATACACGACCGAAGATATAAGCTAAATATCGACAATGAAAAGGATGAACTTACCTTGTTGACAAGAGCCGCAGGAGGGGCTTCCATATCCCTCAATTTTGCATATATCAGGGGTGATTTTGACTGCAGTTTAGAAGATTTTCTTGACTATGCTGGAGGAGTAACATTTAAAATGATGAATATTGATCCTGCGAGAATCAACGAAATTATTTATGAAAGCAAAAAAGTAATTAATGAAATTGGTTTCTCCTTCGAACCCTATTTCAAAGTTGTTTAGACGTAGTGGTATGGATATTATGATCCAATAGAAACGGAACTCCCTTTTTTGACACTTGTAGAATAAAACAAGCTTGGAATCCTAGTTGTATCAATGGGTTCCAAGCTTCTCTTTGTTTATAATAATGCAGAATGCAGCAAATGCAATCCCAACAATTGCTGACGATAATAACATAATTATACCATTTTTCCTCTCCTCGCTTTAGGTTTTCCCTATCTAACTACACTTTACTGCAGGGTTCGTGTCTTTATTTCTCCATGCTCTCTAGGAAAAACGCATGACTCATCCATCAATTCTCGATTTATCTCTTGGGCTAATGCTATATCTAGCTCTGCATAAAAACCTTTTTTGGCTTCATATGGGATGTTCTGTTCATCACGATCGAAAGTTTTTGATATCCAATATTAACTTCATTAATGCAATGCATGCCGGCATGGGAACGAAATAGTTCTGATATTAGGATTGGTAATCGAATCTAAATTCGAAATAAATAAGCTGCTCTTATAGGCAACCGTCAATAAAAAATTGTAAAAGGTATAGGAGAGATACATTATGAAAAGTATGTCATTCTTAAGACGTGGACGAACAAATCACGTGACCGCAACCATACAATAAAAAGGCACTGCGGTTTCACAGTGCCTCATATCTGATTCTTTTCATACGAGCGACAGGCGCTTGTCAATGTTGCGCACCTTATTGCGTCAATGAAAATTGCTTCGGTTATAATGTAATATTAAGTCAGTTTAAGAGCAGCTTCTCTTTTATTGTTTTCTTCC
>JANKMV010000442.1 GCA_024650095.1 Bacillota bacterium
ACTAACAAACGGAGCTTTTTGTGTACGGGTAAGGAAGTTTACTACTTGCAGTTAGCAAGTGGCTAATGTAACCAGTATTGTAAAGCGCATGTTAATGGAATTGAATAAATGCGCTTTTCTTATACTGGTAAAGGAAATAATATCACTTGCAGTTAGCAAGTGACTAAATGTAACCAGTATTGAAAAGCGCATGTGATGGAATTGTATAAGTGCGCTTTTCTTATACTGAATATGGATGGGAGCGCTAAGTAATGACCCAAAAGCGGCCGCAAAAAATTACCGATACTACACTTAGGGACGCGCAGCAATCACTGCTTGCAACACGCTTGAAAACAGAAGACATGGTTGAAGTGGCCCGTTTGCTAGATCAAGTAGGGTTTCATTCCATGGAAATTTGGGGTGGAGCAACCTATGATAGTTGTATGCGTTATTTACAAGAAGATCCCTGGGAGCGTTTACGTGTGCTCCGTATAGCGCTTAGCAAAACAAAAACACAAATGCTACTGCGGGGACAGAATTTTCTAGGATACCACCATTTTGCCGATGATGTGGTGGAAGCGTTTATTAAAAAGTCTGTAGATTATGGTATTGATATCATTCGCATCTTTGATGCCCTCAATGACCCCCGTAATCTGAAAAAATCCATTGAAGTAACGCGTCAATGTGGTGCTCATGCTCAAGCAGCACTGGCATACACATTGTCACCCGTCCATGATGTGCAGTACTTTTATTCCTTGGCAAAGGAATTGGTGGAGCTAGGTGCTGATTCCCTTGCTATTAAAGATATGGCAGGGTTACTTTCGCCTTATGATGCATACGAGTTAATTCTGCTCTTGCAGCCTCTCGGTGTACCACTGCAGCTTCATTGTCACTATAGTAGTGGTATGGCATCGATGAGCTACATTAAGGCGATAGAGGCAGGTGTGGATGTGGTGGATACTGCCCTTGCACCGTTAGCGATGGGCGCTTCACAGCCAGCAACAGAGAGCCTAGTGGCAGCATTGAAGGGTACACCCTATGATACAGAATTAGATTTAGAATTACTCTCCCAAGGCAGTGACTATGTAAAAGATATCCGCCACCGTTATCCGGCTCCACCCGACGTTGCGCTAACGGTGGATACACATGTTTTAACTTCACAAATTCCCGGAGGGATGATTTCCAATCTACAGAGACAGTTAAGAGATCAACAAGCAGAGCCCAAACTAAACCTTGTACTAGAGGAAGTGCCGCGTGTACGGAAAGATTTAGGCTATCCCCCCTTAGTGACTCCCACATCGCAGCTCGTTGGTAGCCAAGCGGTCGCTAATATTCTACTGGGAGAACGCTACAAATTAATATCAACAGAAGTAAAAAATTATGTGCGGGGGCTATATGGACGCCCACCAGCTGATCTTTCTGCCTCCTTAGTAAAAAAAGTCTTGCAGGGAGCAGAGCCCTTCACAGGCCGACCAGCAGATCTACTCGAACCGCAACTCCCTGCGGCGGCAAAAGATATTGCTATGTATTCAAAAAGAGAAGAGGATGTACTTTCGTATGCATTGTTCCCCCAAGTGGCATTAGAATTATTAAAAAAACAGCAACAATCACGTAGTGACAATGAGTTAGATTTAGTACAAATGGATACAGTGGACACCGAGCTCGTGATTTCGGATGAAGATAGTACAGCTTATCCCATGTAGGCTTGCATAAGTTTGGCTGGAGAGAATTAAGCTAACATAAGCAAAGGAGGAATGTTAAATGCAACCAGTAGAAATATACACCGCCCATGGGTGAAGTTATTGCCTCCGCGTGAAAGAGTTTCTTTCCGAGCAAAAGGTTGACTTTATTGAGTATAATGTGGAAGATGACAAAGAGGCACGCCAACGGATGGTGGCTAAATCTCATCATACCATTATCCCCACAGTGGTGGTTGGGGAAGAAGTGGTTTTGGGTTTTGATGCCCATAGAACAAGCGCAAACCGCATTGAGGCGCATCGAGTGGATGCTAAGTCCGAAGAA
>JANKMV010000443.1 GCA_024650095.1 Bacillota bacterium
GCTGTAGACCTTTTCATTTTCTTATTCTTCTGTTCAATACTGGTGGATAATTCGTTGGCAAATTCAACCGCATGTGCAGAAAGTGTGCCGTATTGCGTAGCAATATCATATGCAGCTGTATTTAAATCCTTTTTGAAATCCTGATGTATTACGTTAACTCCGGGGACAATGGTACCTGTTATCACAAAGAGTAGAAATATGCCCAAAATTAATAAAACAACAAAAACAACTAAAAATAAGAACAACTTATTCCTCATAGACAGATCGCTATGCTTTGTTTTATGAAGATAATATTGCAGTAATTCCAGAACCGGTGGCGTAAGACGTTTTTTTGCATTTGTCATCTGCATCACCACTTTTTCATCTAGTAGGGATCACTTGATAAATTCCTCGAATTTTCCATTGGAGGCTTCCATAAAAGCAGAAGTGGAATTCATGTGGGTGAGCAATTCTTGGTATTGTTTTTTTGACTCACTAACCGTTTGTTTCAGGTTAGCTTCATAGTCCTTCATTAATGCATCTATGCCATCATATAATGGGGGAATATAAAAATCATATTGGGACTGCATTTCATCAATTGCCGTAAGTAGTGTTTTAATATTGCCGTCTTCATAGTTTGCACTTATTGCCGACATCACGTTAAAAGCTGCCTTTTCCACAGGAAGATATCCTGTAGAAGTGACAAAATGAACATTATTTTCAGCTTCTGTAAACCATTTTAAGAAGATACTAGCGGCATATTCTTTAGCCGGCTCAGATTTTGTAATCATCATACCCCCTCCACGTTGAATAGCAATTTTCTTGCCTCCGTTATAAATGGGATATGGCATAATCATTAACTCTAAGGGTTCGGTGGTATTATCTGCGTACGTGACAACGGAATCAAAAAATAGCACACCGGCCGTTGAACCAGTGGAACAAACGATATCACCCGTCTTAATGAGATCGGTAGCATACCCGTTATAGATGGAAAAATACCCTTTTACCGCGCACTCATAGTACGTGTCCCACGCGTGGCGGAAGGCAGGTGTTGTATATTTCAAGTTATTGTCAACAATAAAATCTGTACCTAACTGCTGACAACCCACTTGCGTAAAATTGAATAGGGAATCGCTATGGAAAAACGTTTTACCATCGTGTAATGTTTCAGGCGTCTGATCATCTGACCATTGATGGTAAAGCTTGGCCGTTTCCGCTAGCCCCTCGAATGTACGAAGATCTGCATAGCGAACATCGCTATCTTGAGCAAAACGGTCAAAAATCGTTTTATTTAAGTATAGTACTTCGGTCGATTTAGCGATGGGGAAAAGATACAAGTCTGAACCATTCAATCGACCTTCTTCTATAAAACGCGGTACGTAGGCTTCCAGCTCAGTGGTAGTAAAGTAGTCTTCGAAATTTATCAGTAATCCTTTTTCCGCAAGAACGATGGCCGTTTTAGGATTGGCTGTAGTGATATCTGGCAATGTATCTGCTCCGGGGTCCTGGTTAGCCGCCATTATTAGCTTATCATGGAGCATAGAGGAACTAGATATGGAAGTTACCGATAACATAATCCCATTTTCTACCCCAACTGTTTCATTAAATTCGTCAACCATATTATCCATGGTTTCTTTCATTTGACCACCATAGTTATGCCAAAGTGTTAGCGTAATGGGGTGGTTCACATCAAGTACCCGCTGGCTCTTACAACCAGCAAACAGGCTTACTGAAAATAAGAGTATAAAAAATAGTAACCCATTTCTTTTCATTGTGCCTCCTCATCAAGCCAGAGTGTGCTGACGGTAGATTCACTTCATGATGTTTTTAATTTCAGTCACCCCTAGGGTGATTATGTGCTCCCTTGAATTTTACCAAAGTTTTACTATAGTGACAATGTTTATTTACAGAAATGCCTTAGATTTGAAAACCATGAGCGATACAGCAAGTTTCTGGCAATCAGTCGATGCTTTTTCGAGATTAACTCTTAATTTAAGTTTTTTGCTACC
>JANKMV010000444.1 GCA_024650095.1 Bacillota bacterium
GGGAAATTGCTTCTTCTACTTTTTCTGCGTGTTCATAAATTTCAGCCAGTACAGAAAAGGATGGGAAATAGGGTGTGGGAATACTATGTAGGTACTCTACCATCCATGCCTCATAGAACTGTGGAAATAAATCAATGTCTTGTAAACAAATATTTACGATCTCTGGGGTGTAGTCTACACCATCAATGCTCATATCTTGGTAGAGTTGTATCAATTTTATATAAGCGTAATGCCTGTCCAATGGTGATGATGACTCAGTAGCCTTTAATAAGAGCTCCTTAGCTTGGGTCATTTTACCACTGCGCCTTAATTTTTCTCCTTTTCGCCATGAATCACGTATGCTTATGGTTCGACGCCAACGGAACATATTGAGACCTCCGGGAATAATATTTATTTGAGAAGGGTGACGACAATACAGATGAATATTAAGCTAATACGGACAAATTTTGCTCTGCCTGGACGAGTCATTTATTTAGATGTAGTGGATGATGTCGAAGCTTTAATCACCGATTTATCCGAAGCTGATCTCGTCCCCTGTTGGGCAGAGATTTGGCCATCGGCCCGTACGCTAGCTCGTTATATTTGGTCCAACCTATTTTTGCAAGGGCAGTCTGTTTTAGAACTGGGCAGTGGTTTAGGCTTGCCTGGAGTTGTATGTGGTGTGCGCGGGGCACACGTCACATTTTCTGATTATAATGAAGAGGCAGTGAAGCTTTCGCTTCATAATGCCGGCTTGAATGATGTTTGTGCACAGGGGTTTATTGGAGATTGGCGTACCTTCGGCCTACAAGAGCGCTTTGATATTATTCTGGGGTCAGATATATTCTACGACCCACAGCTCAATCCATATTTAATGAGAATCTGCAGGAATAATTTACTACCAGGGGGCCAATTACTATTATCACACCAACGTCGCCAGCACACCTATGCTTTTGTGGAGTGCCTTCAGGTTACGCTGGGCTTGACAGAAACCCGCATCGATAGCATCGAAAAAGATGAGGAATCTGTGTTTGGTCACTTTGCCGTAAGCATGCATCATCTCCAGCCTAGGATTTCATAATGTTAACGGTACGTAGCGAGGTTCAATTAATTCTTCCGTCCCTTTATCGATGCATATAAAGCGCAATGGCGTTTCTGAAAACAATAGTTGATAAGGATATGTTATGATCTGAATCACATAATCTGCTGGTGCCGGTCCGGCAATTCTATAATAAATGAAAGAAGGCGTTTGTTTTGTAATCACCACTTGATAGCCACCACTGGGCTTCTCACCCGCAGTAATTGCGTAGACTGTTTGCCCCTCATAGGGGGTATAATATATGCCAGCAGTATCTTTAACTCTTTCTGCCCAGGTAATAATAGGCGCCGGCATATTTATCTGTTTGTTCATTTGTATCACTCCCCATAAGCATAGCGTTACTACTTTTCCTTTACTATAACATATGAACAAGTCCAAGAAAACTTCCTGTTTATAACGTAGTTTGTTCTGGCTTCAGCATGAGCTTACCTGTATAAATCGTACCGTTTATTATTATAAGCAATTCATAGTGAGGTGATGAAATGGACGATATGCGTCTACAGTTTGAGCAAGTGGAAGAAAGAGAAGTGAAGGGTGAAATTTTTCAAGTTACACATCGTATCCTACATATTCCGCGTGCGACTTATCTAACGGTACTAACTGATCATGAGGAACCCTTTAGTGAACTTGGTGCACAGAACTTTGTGGAAGATTATCTGAAGTGGTGTGGCGATACAGATGGTATCATCGGCATGGTACGTCTTGATGAGGTAGACGATCAGATTATCTTGGATGCAGCTATTCGGTATCGAATTAACTCACTGGAGAGACCGTCTTGTCAAACAAAATAAGGGAAAAACAGGAAGCATAACTCTATGCTTCCTGTTTTGTGTCCGTTTCTACTTCTGTAGCAGGTGTGACATATAACGTTTTATGGTGGTCATAGATGACCATACCAGGCTTGGCC
>JANKMV010000445.1 GCA_024650095.1 Bacillota bacterium
CTAGCATAACCTTGATACCATGATGATGGTCTTGTGATTTGGTTAATATTCGTTTTACCACACCTTCTGTCAGCTTACCGCTACGTTGATCCTGCTTTTGCACAACCATGACAGTTGCCCCAATTTCAATGTTACTTCTTTTCGTTGTGTTCATGATGGTAATCCTTTCTTTTTTGCATTTTCCAACTTTTAATTTTCACACTGTCTTCTTCTCTTAATCTACCTGAAAGCCGTGCACATGTCAGTGTTTTGCCGCGTAATGCTAGAGAGGTTTGATAAGCTCTATGTTGATTTGATTTAGTAGTGCTTGCTCACCCATATCTGTTACACCAGAGGGTGTCAATGAATTTATGGGTCCCCCATAGGCTCTTGCCACCCCTTGTCTAAGATAGGCGACAACATTCCCTTAGCGAGCCACTGTGTTGCAGAAAACGTAGGATATTCTGCTAGCTCAAGTCTATGCGCTAGCTCTTGGAAAATATCAAACTCACTCTTACACTCTGCTAAAGGTTCTACACATTTAGCTACATATTTGAAACTAGAGTTCCACATCCCAGAGGTAATTACATCCTCCGCTTCCGTAAAATATGTTACGGGCAATACCAATTCACACATGGCAGCAGTATCCGTTAAGAAATGTTCTAAACTAATTTTAAAGGGAATGGCGGCTAACGCTTTTGACACGCCTTCGCTGTCAGGCAATTGGCTAACAGGATTAGCCGCACCAATAAATAAAACCTGTACCGGTGGATTTGCCCTGCCCAGCTCATATGCTAAACGCCCCAGCATCATTTCTCTCACCGTGGGGGTCTTTTTAGGCAGGGCAAAAGAAAAACTAAATTGTGCTTGATTTGTTTGGTTAGCGTAGTTTACACCGCCACCCTTACGGCCAATATTTCCTGTCAACGCCCACAGAAAGTTGACAGAGCGGACATTGAGACCACCATCATTATATCTTTGCAAGCCATAACCAAGATAACAGGTACTAGGGCCATTTTCATATAGGTCATGCGTCAATGTGTCTACGATATCGTCACCAATCCCTGCGGCTTCAAGCAAAAGGGCGTAGTCCGTCTCCTTTAGCTGCGATAAATAAGGGAGGACACCGGTGGCATCATCTAGATGACGGTTAATAAACGCCTTGTGTAACCGCTCTTTTTGTAGACATTTGACGACACACGCTGCCACTAAGGCCCAATCTGAATCTGGTTTTAATTTAATATGCACATCTGCCAGTTCTGCACTCTTTGATTCTCTCGGATCAATTAGATAGACCTTACAGCCGTGTCGTTTTGCTTTTTTAATATAGGGGACAAGATGGAGATTGGTTTCCACGGGATTTCGTCCCCAGAGGACGATTATATTGGCATTTTCAATATCGCTGGGGTGATGGCATAAAACCGCACCGAAATCCCGTTTAGTGGCTTCAATACCCGCGCCCCAACAAATATGACCCACAAAATCGGTGTACCCGCCTAGATGAGCTAAAAATACTTGTTGGCTTGCTTTCAGCTTACCCGCTGCTCCTCCACCTAAATATCCACCCACGGAGGTTAGCCCATCTTGGCGCTGTGCGTCTTTTATTTTACTAGTGATCATCTCATATGCTTGCTCCCAGGATATCCTTACATGCCCCTGTGGAGTCTTTACCAATGGGTATCGCAAGCGATCCTGCCTATACATGCGCTCACTATGCGCCAACCCTTTTTGGCAAATGAAATTTCCGGTATAATCCGCATCTTTGTTTGCCTTTATTTTATCCACTTTATCATGCTTGACATAAACATCAAAGCTACAACAGTCAAAACAATCATATGGACAAGCAGATTTATATACATGAGTCGCTTGGTTCACCTTTTTTTCATATGTCACAATTGCACCAGCCTCCTAAAAAGGGTCTACCATGGTAATAAATAGCCATGGTAGACCCCAATGTTTAGCCGCACTTGGAATATCCACAGT
>JANKMV010000446.1 GCA_024650095.1 Bacillota bacterium
GTATGGTGCCGAAGGCCGGACTCGAACCGGCACAGTCAGAGACCGCTTGATTTTGAGTCAAGTGCGTCTGCCAATTCCGCCACTTCGGCAAGTTACTCAGTAAGTATAATATATCTTCGTTAAAAAGTAAAGTGGTGAATATTGTATGTGGCAAATTAGTGTGTTGAATTTACCTTTTACCTTTTATGCCTAATTACCATAGCCTTTTACTCGAATTAGTAGAAATGATGCGAATATTAAAAACTTATTATTGTATTGTGTGTAATATGTGATATAATTTAAATTACACTAAATTTAAAATCTATATGTTTAGTATGCATCTGCAAAGGGGAGGTATGCTTATAGTTTAGAGTAGAAAGAATGAGTAGTGGTAGAATTATTTCGCAAATTATCGGGTTAAATCGACAATAAATGATAAAAAGTGATAACTTTCCTGTTGTTTTATTGTCGACCTATTGGTATAATCTAAATTGTTGCAATTCTTCTAAATATAAGAATAGAGAGATGTAAAAGGAGGAATGTATAAAGCTTTGGCACAAAGGTAGTACATGGTGTGATATAACTAATATTACAAAAAGGAGTGGAGTACATGTTCGTAGTAGGTGAAAGCAAACGATGGTTTTATCCGATTTCTGCATTTTTTATTACAGCATTCGCTTTGTCTACTGGTTTGTGGACAATGTTTTACCCGAATATTATTAAAGTTTTTGAAATTGCGCCCGACAAAACGGCGCCTGTCTTTTTGGCCTCATTATTTACAGGTCTTGGTAGCATGATTATGGGACCTCCCATAGCAGGTTTTATTTTTGACAAAAAAGGGCCTAAAGTGCCTGCTCTCCTTGCTGGTTTCGGTATTATATTAGGAATGTTTATTTTATCTACAATGCTTAAACAACCAACCTGGGCTGCTGCACGACCACTATGGTACCTGGGAAGCTTTTTTGTTGGTTTCGGTGGTGGCTTGTGGGGCGGAACGTATACCACTACAGTTGCACGCTGGTTCCCGGATAAAATTGGCACAGCAATGGGCTTGGCTGTAGCTGGTGGGGGTACAGGTATCATTATCATGTCTCCTCTTGCTGGATATATTATTAGAAGTGTAGGCTTCTCATCTACTATTTTTGCAGTTTTAGGCGCCATGGCATTCGTTATGTTAGTTGGCGTTGGCTTTTTATTCTATGGAGTACCCGCTACTGATTGGAAACCTAAAGGTTGGGTGCCTCCAGTTTCGAAAAACACTGGCTTGGAAACAGTGGAAAAACATTTTACTCTAGCTGAAGCTGTTCGTGATGTAAGGTTTTGGATTCTTTATGGTGGCTTCCTATGTTCCGCCTTTGCCTTCATGCTTTTTGCTCAGAATGCTTCAATGATTCTCGTTGAAGGCTTAACAAAAGGCGGTTTAACAAGCGAAGAAGTTGTTGGTAACGTAGTTCCAACCTATCTAGCTTTTGTCGCAGGTGTAGGCTTCCTTGGTCGTTTTGGTTGGGGTTGGCTCATGGACAAGCTAGGCAGTCCTTTTAAAACGTTACCACTAGTTTACTTCTCCTCCGGTGTTATGATTTGGGTCTTCTTTATGGGCTACACATCATTAACAGCCGTAATGATTTCTGCAGCCATTTTGTATTTTGCCTTTGGTGGCGAGCCAACTGTTCACTATGCTGCTGTTCCAGCCATCTTTGGACGTAAGCATATCGGCAAGATCATGACATCACTTAACGCATTCTCCGTTGGTATCGGTATTGCTGCTGGTCCGTATGTAGGTGCTGCCATTAAAGACTACACGGGTGGCTACTATTGGGCAATCGTGTTGGCGGTAGTGCTGCGTATGATGGCAACCGGATTTTCGCTAACTGGCTTCTTTGTCACTAAGAAATTAGATGCAGCAGAGAAAGCAGAAGCTGATGCTATTAGAGCATCTTCGAAAGCATCATAAGCAAGTAAATATCTGGTTATAAGTTAACT
>JANKMV010000447.1:0-899 GCA_024650095.1 Bacillota bacterium
GCGCCAGTGCTGGTGTGCGTGCCCCACCCTGTGGGATCATATGTGCCTGGTAGCCTTCGCTTTTGCCACCGGCAACAAAACGACGAACATAGGGATGCTCCTTCAATCTAGTTAAGAGGTCAGGTAAAATGACACGAGTATCGACTATTTTCTTTACCGACATGCCCAGCGTCAAGGAAATGGAATCCTTATTTGTAAAGAAACCCGCCAGGCCAATGGCTTGGGTGGTGGGATAACCCAACATGGCGATTACAGCTCCGTCATCCTTTTCTAAGTGAAACCGATCCTCTATTTTTTCTCGTGGCAAGGAGATCGTTTCTCGCACCCACAAACTTAGCTGTTCAGCTGGAGTGGGGTCGACAAGACCTGCTTTCTTCGTTAAGGAGGCAATCACGCCCTCGGCGAGAATGACCAAATCGGCTTCAATGGTGGAATCATCATCCAAAATGACTCCATGCACAGGCCCACGGCCAACTAGTCTCTTTTCATAGAGTAATTCTCGGACCGTCGTTTGCGTTTGTAAAGTCGCCCCTGCTTCCTCTGCTTTACGCGCTAACCAGCGGTCGAAGTTTGGACGCAAGGCTGTTATCTTATTGTAGGGAGCCTTGGCAAAGCGCAAGCCCGTAAAGCCAATTTCCACAGCTGAATCTTGATCAAGTAACCACAGGGAATCACGGGTGACTACCCGCTCTAGGGGCGCATCCTGCCAAAACTCCGGAATAATTTCTGCTGTCGGCTCTGTATAAATAACGCCACCAAACATATTCTTACTACCAGGGAAATCTCCGCGCTCCAATAAAAGGACTTGCATGCCGTTTTTAGCCATATGCAGCGCAGCAGAAGAGCCAGCTGGGCCTGCTCCCACCACAATCGCATCAAAATGAGTCAAAGAAATCACT
>JANKMV010000447.1:909-1957 GCA_024650095.1 Bacillota bacterium
GTTATACTAATTGGGATCCTAATTCATCTTGCCCTACCATCTGTTTGGCGATATAGTAAGGATAAGGAGTGATCATCCATGATACGCTGTATTATGACTTTTGTTTATCGTTGGCAAAACGATATGCCCGAGTATCTCATCCTCAAACGTAATCCTACGCTAGGTGGATATTGGCAACCTGTAACTGGCTATATCGATGAACCAGAAACAAATCGCTACGCTGCCTTGCGTGAGTTTCATGAAGAAACTGGGATTGTGGAGTATGAACGTATTTTTGACCCTCAACATTATTATTTCTTTGATATGAATGGGATTACCTGCTCCATATCTGTTTTAGCGGTTGAAGTGAATAATCATGCAGATGTTCAACTCTCATTTGAACATACAGCATATATGTGGGTAGATTATCACGAAGCACAAACGATGCTCCATTGGAAAAATAATATCGAAGCACTGCAAATTTTGCATCAAAAATTACTGCTAACAAAAGAGTGAATGTTACATACTCTCAGTGACAAAAAAACGCAAAAGATCAGGGGTGATAAAATGAATCGATATAAACGGTTTGTACGTATTTTTTTATACTCTCTTTTTATGATAGTAGTCTTACTTAGTGGTGAGCACTATCGCCAGCTACTAAAAAGAATGATGGGGAGAACATATAATCCCTGGCCCCTTATTTTTTTTACGGTAACCTTCCCAATTATACTCGGACTTCTTCTTGCGATACCTCACATTATTGGTGAGTTTAAAAAAGAGGGAAAGTGGCTCTATGATTGGATTATTTTTTGGGCCGTTCAGATTCCAACATTCTACATCATATTTATCTTGCCCATTATGTATCTCCCTGTGCTATCACCCTTAACATTTCTCTACCCACGTTATTTGTTAATTATAGTGGGACAGCAACCGGTTCTTACTGTTGTAGGCATGGCTGCCGGCTACATCTCATTAGCCGCACTTCATAAGTAAAACGCGCCTAATTCAGTTTCCTAAATACGCGTTTTACAATACTGGTTACATTGGCCACTTGCTAACTGCAAGTGAT
>JANKMV010000448.1 GCA_024650095.1 Bacillota bacterium
AGTCGTCCACAGGTGTTTCCAACAGCAGTGGTAAATCTTTAATAGACGGATGGCTGACAAAATTCAACATCCCCGCTTTTCCTAAGTAACCTTCACCAACGCGAGCATGTCGATCTTTATGGGTGCCGGGGCCAAATTTTGAATCGTTTAAATGTACAGCTTTGACTTTATCCAAGCCCACTGTTTTCTCCAAATCCGCCACCAGTCGTGCAACCTCACTTTCTTGCAAAAAATCATACCCCGCTCCTGTTAAATGACAGCTATCCAGACAAATGCCCAGACGTTCGGGGAAATGGAGCTTGTCCATAATTTCTCCAATTTCCTCCACAGTGCCAATTTCCGAGCCTTGGCCTGCCATGGTTTCCAAGAGGAGCATGGTGTTGCCGAGGTGAGGTAAGAAAGCCTCTTCCAAGCAGGCCACAATACGGGCAATGCCGGCATCACGACCAGCGCCCGTATGCGAACCTGGATGAATCACTAAATACTCAACACCCACGGCTTCCATTCTTTTTAGGTCATCGGCCACCACCATTTTTGCAAATGTATAAGGTCGCTCTTCTTTTGCCGCCATATTGACTGTATAAGGTAAATGACCGATAATGTGTGCCAAATCATACTCAACGCGAATAAGCTGCCACGCCTGGATTTCCTTATCAGCGATGGTCCGAGCCGCACCACCACGTGGGTTCCGCGTGAAGAATTGAAATGTATTAGCCCCAATTTCATGGGCCGCTTTTGCTGCTTTATCAAATCCCTTTGAGACGGATAAATGTGCACCAAGTCGCATAGTAACCTCCTATTTTACGTCTTTACTCTGTTATATCACATAATATGAAGAAGCCGCAAACAGGATAAGAACACTCACTTTTTTCTCTCCATTAGAATAAGCGTTTAATATAGTTAGTGCTTCCATGAACAATATGGTAAACGATAATCTGCTCATCAACTAGCTGATAGAAACAGAGATAATCGTCCACGATCAAGACACGAAAGGCTGCCTCGGCAATCATCTTTGCTGGAGGTACATTTCCCATCTCGGGGAAGTCTATAAGCCGGTCAAGAGCACCTAATATGCGGTCTGTTATTTTACGGGCAGAGTTAATTCCCACTTTCAGCTTGTGATAAACTGCGATATCGCGGAGTTCCATTCGCGCTTCATTCAACAGAACCACTTTCATTTTAGGCATTGTAAATATCCTCTAACTCCCTGCGTAGAGAATCAGTAGTATGGGTGGGCACTCCGGCAAGCCGATTCCTTTCCGCAGCCAGCAGGAGCTGTAACAGTTTAAGCTCGGCCTCACGTTTTTCATATGCCTCAATAGACAAGAAAACCATTTCGCCTTCACCGTTACGCGTAATATAAATCGGCTCATTCTTTTCGTTTGATAATTTCACAAGATTATCATAATCATTCCGCAATGTGGATGAAGACTTAATTATCATGTTTAGCATACTCCTCTCAACTGTATAAGCATATTATAATAAAATTATACTATTATTATACCTAAATTTCTTTACAATATCAATAATAAACATACCCTTAACATGAACTTCAATCTAGAGTTCGTCTGCTCCAGCACGCATAGAAAGCCCCTCTCATGAATTTTATCCCGAGAAGGGCTTTCTTTTCTTACAGTCAGTCTAGCACGGCACCGACTCATTTGAGCAGCCGGATTTACGCCATTCGACCAATTCGAAAGACTCCGGGCACACTCTTGCCTCAAATTCGGCACCTCTAATTGTTATTGTAGTGAATATGCAATGCTTCTTTCATATAAAACTTCTGGATCAATATCCGCTCGGTTACACCATTCAACACTTTTTAGATACTAAAGTGAACTTACTACTTGATCTTGTGTAGGAGCTAACTGTCCGGTTTTGGCAGAGGTAATATCCAAGGGCCCTCTGCAATCATTTCAGCTTTTACAGCCACAACTTCAGACACGTCT
>JANKMV010000449.1 GCA_024650095.1 Bacillota bacterium
GAAGACCTTTCGGGTCGAAGGAACAGACCAAATGGTACGTAGCTCTTCTTCATCTTTAAATAACTCTGGCAGTGTCCCGAATAGGTTATCCAAAAATTCTTGTGCTGAAATCGGCTTTCCATCTGCGCTCCAGAATGACGTAGAAATCATATGTTGGATTTCGCGTTCCTTTCCGTCCGCAAGCTTAATCTTTAATTTAGTCTTTGGCTCCGGCCCTTCCTGCCCTGGTGTTTCTTCTCCAGGGTCTTTGAGTTCACACGGTTCTTTAGGATCTTTTGTTTCCGGCTCTACCGGTTCACCATCCCATTCCGGATCTGCGAAATGGTGATATGCATCCACATAATCATAGATAGTAAAGAACTCTTTGCCATCAAACAGGCGTGTACCCCGTCCAATAATCTGTTTAAACTCAATCATCGAGTTGATAGGCCGCATAAGCACTATGTTACGGATATTTCGGGCATCCACACCGGTAGATAGTTTCTGCGACGTGGTAAGAATCGTTGGAATCGTCTTCTCGTTATCCTGAAATTCGCTTAAATACTGTTCACCAAGCACACCATCATTTGCGGTGACGCGGACACAATAATTGGGATCAGTACTATCTTTATATTGATTAATCAAGTCACGCACAGCCAAAGCGTGGTCCTGTGTGGCGCAGAAAACAATCGTCTTTTCCCTTTGATTGATTTCCGAAAGAAGGATCTGCACTCGCTTTGACTCACGCTCTTTAATTTCTATGATTCTGTTGAAGTCAGCTTCATCATAGATTTTACCCTCTTCAACATCACCCTCAATAACCTGATCGTCAGATACATAGACGTACTCATCAAGCGTTGTCTGGATGCGCTTTACTTTAAAGGGTGTCAGGAAGCCGTCGTTAATCCCCTCTTTAAGAGAATAGACATAAACCGGTTCTCCAAAGTATTTATAAGTATCTGCGTTACCTTTTCGCTTGGGTGTTGCTGTTAATCCCAGTTGGACAGAAGGCGAAAAGTATTCTAAGATGCCACGCCAGTTTCCTTCATCATTAGCGCCGCCCCTGTGACACTCATCAATAACAATCATATCAAAATAGTCCGGGGGATACTCCCCGAAATAAGGTTGATCATTTTGACCGGACATAAAGGTTTGAAAGATAGTAAAGAAGATGCTACCGTTGGTTGGAACTTTACCTTTTTTCCGGATATCTTTTGGGCTGATACGCACCAAGGCATCCTCTGGAAATGCGCTAAAAGCATTAAATGCTTGGTTGGCTAGAATGTTTCTATCCGCCAAAAACAGAATGCGTGGCCGTCGTGAACCATCTCTTTTTAAATTCCAACGAGTGTAAAAGAGCTTCCAAGCAATCTGAAAGGCGATAAATGTTTTGCCTGTACCCGTAGCTAGGGTAAGCAAGATACGATCTTTCTCTTCTGCGATGGCCTGTAGTGCCTTATTAACAGCAATCTCCTGATAATATCGTGCACCTTTTGTTCCACCCACATCTTCAAACGGAACGCTATTAAATTTATCTCTCCACTCGTTCTGTACAGAAAATACTTTATTCCAGAGCTCATCAGGGGATAGAAAACCAGCAACTAGCCCCTCTGTACCATTTTTCATGCATATTTGGTAAATCTCTTTGCCATTAGTTGCATAGGTGTAATCTAGATGCAGCTTTTGGGCATAATTTTTAGCCTGGGCTACACCTTCACCGACAGGCAACGCATCACTTTTTGCCTCAATGACTGCAAGTTTTCGGCCATTATAAACAAGAACATAATCGGCTATTAGCGGTTTTGAGCGACCGCCACCCGGTTGGATTTTACCGGCAGTGATATTAAACTCCCGAAGGATTTTCGTTCCTTCGACAACACCCCAGCCACATTCTCTTAATTTAGGGTCAATAATCTCCGCTCTGGTTTCAGCTTCGTTCATGATTGACCTCCCCTGTTTATAG
>JANKMV010000044.1 GCA_024650095.1 Bacillota bacterium
CTAAGCAGTAACCCGTAGGGAACGGTCTTGGCCGTTCCGCACCCCAGCTCTGCGACCATAAAAGACACGGAAACGACCAAGACCCTTCCCTACATAGGGACGTGTTGCATTACACGGTATACGTTTCAAACTAAGCAGTAACCCGTAGGGAACGGTCTTGACCGTTCCGGACCCCCAGCTCTGCGACCATAAAAAGACACGGAACGGTCAAGACCGTTCCCTACATGGGGGGCGTGTTCGGGACTTGCACCCGTTAGACTGCGCCCATGCCCGGGCGCACTGACAAAATTGAGCCCGACCAGTGGCCGGGCTCTACTACTCTTTTGTTTAGCGAACATAGTTTAATGGATTTACGCGCTCCCCATTAATGCGAACTTCAAAGTGAACATGGGGTCCGGTGGAGTATCCCGTAGATCCCACAATGGCGATGGCTTGTCCCTTATAAACAGCTTGGCCATTGGCAACGAGAAAATCGTGAGTATGACCGTAGACCGTTGCCACACCATTGCCGTGATCGACAATGACTAAATTGCCATAACCACTTCCCATACGATATGTATGAGCTACACCAGAATCGGCTGCCAACAGGTTTACAGGACTACCTGTATAGTTAGATGCACCCGGCCAACGACTACGGGGTATACCAATATCAATACCACCATGAAAAGTTCCTTGTTTACCCGAGATGGGATCCCGTCGGTAACCATAACCTGAGGTAATCCAGCCGCTTCCATATCCTTGTACCGGCCAGCCTAATGTCCCCGTGCCTTGGTTACTAGAACCATTTTGTTCTGCTTGCATTTTCATAATGTAGTTTTGAATCGTCTGCGCTTCTGCTTCTAGCTTCCGAATTTCTGAATTCGTATCGTTGTAATCTGCCCGCAGGGCAGCGACCAACTCTTTTTGCTTTGCTTGTTTCACAACTTGTTGCTGTTTCTTATTTACATTATCCCGTCGCAGAACTAATAGTTCCTGTCGACGTGACTCTAAAGACTCTTTGAGTTTAGCGACACGATCCCGCTCTGCTTGAGCTTCTAGTAAGAGGACCTTATCTTCGTCAATCACTTGCCGTAAATCATTGTAGCGCGTTAAGAAATCCGTAAAGGAGGCACTTTCAAAAAGAACTTCAAGATAACTAACGTTACCATATTCATGAATGGCGCGTAAACGAACAGCCAAAACCGCATCCATCCGCTCCAGTTGCTCTTCCGTTTCCACCAACTCGTCCTCAACAACCGTAATTTTTTCTTCAGTATCCGTAATCTTTTTCCCTACGGCGCGTAGCTCTGCTTCAATAATATTAATTTCTCGTTCAACCAATGCAATCTCGTTTTTAACTTTATCTTGTTCCTGCTTATTTTGTTTTAGCCTTTCTTGGCGCTGGTCAATACTTTCTTTGACTTCTTCTAGTTCATTTTGCTTTTCATTAACGGTGTTAGCCAACGCAGGTAAGAAACTGCTGACAATTAGCGTTACCACCAGTAGTAAGACTAAAGCATACTTTCTTTTCAACAAGACGACCCCTCCAGTATCAAGCTTTTAGGAAGCGCCGCATTGAGAGCAGGCTCCCCAGGCCACCAATGGTGGTACCGAGTATTAGCAATATCTTAATTAATTGACCTAAAATCGCGTTTGGTGGGACAAGTGGTAGAAAAAATAGATTTATTTGCGTCCATGTTACGGCCGCACCATAGAGGTAGTTTAAAATCAAAGCAGGGATTAACGCACCAATGGTGCCAAGCACGACGCCTTCTATTACAAAAGGCCAGCGGATAAACCATTCCGTTGCTCCCACCCACTTCATAATCTTAATTTCTTTAGAGCGAGCCATAACCGTTAGTTTAATAGTATTGGCAATTAAGAACATGGCGGTAAAAGCCAAGCCCCCCATAAAAGCCAACCCCATCCATTTAACCATGCCGGTAAAGCTAAAGAGCTTGTCCACCACATCCGTACCGTAATCCACGCGGGCAATGCCTGGTATGTTTTGTAACTCCACAGCCACCGCAGGGATATCCTCAGGAATGATGGTGCGAATTTCAAATGAATCCCGCAGAGGGTTACGTCCCTGTTCCTCATAGCCAGCCATGAGTTCACCCAACTGCTCTTTTAGATTTACCAATGCATCCTCTTTAGAAACAAATCGTACTTGCTCCACTTTGGGCAGTTGGACGAGTGTGATCCGCAGTTGATCCAGTTCACTACTGTCAAGTTCCTCATCAACATAGACAATCACTTCTACCTGGTCCTTTATATCGTTGGTAACATGCTCCACATTAATATTAAGGAGCATAAACGAACCTAAAATAAATAGTGTTACTGCCACCACCGCAATGGAAGCAAAACTCATCCAGCCATTACGACAAATACTCCGGAAGGCCTCTTTAATAAAATAAAGTAGATTTCTAATGAGCATAGTGGCTATATACTCCCCTCTGCTCATCGCGCTCGATTTTCCCGTCAGCTAACCGAATCACACGTTGTTTCATTTTATTGACAATTTCACTATCGTGTGTTGCCATCATAACGGTTGTACCACGGATATTAATCGTCCGTAACAGCTCCATAATTTCCATGGATGTTTTAGGGTCGAGGTTGCCCGTAGGCTCATCGGCAATAATTAATGACGGTTGGTTAATAATGGCACGCGCTAGGCAGACACGCTGTTGTTCTCCACCTGAGAGTTCATGCGGCTTCATCTTAGCTTTGCCCGTCAAACCCACCATCTCTAATGATTCGGGCACGCGTCGCCGCACCTCACGGGGAGTGGCACCTACAACCTGCATGGCAAACGCTACATTATCAAAAATACTGTGATTATCAAGCAAACGAAAATCTTGAAAAACCACACCAATACTTCTTCTGAACATAGAGACTTCACGACGGCGTAGTCGTGTGATCTCCTTACCAAAGACGCGGATACTCCCGGATGAAGGCAAGAACTCACGACCAATTAAACGGATCAAAGTCGATTTACCCGCACCGCTAGCACCAACAATGAAAACAAATTCACTCTGTTCGATGCTTACACTTATATCATTGAGTGCTCCGACACCATTTGGATAGACCATCTTTACGTGTTGCACTTCAATCATGTTGTTTGGGTCCCTCCTGTCCGCACATCTGCTTTTTTTTGCACTGTAACTTATACTTTTCATACCAATTGACACGTTATAGCTGTGTTCTATGTCCTGGAAACGGCTTTTGTACTGTTACGCTTGCAACTAATCTGCTAAAAGATTATACAGTACGTAACGTGGCCCACGTATGAAGTAGTGAAAAGTACGCGCTAAAGGGCTGAAAAAGTCACGCCTTATTAACAAAACATTATATTTTTGTTGCCGCTACTTAACATAAATTCGACAGGTAGATTGTAAAACCTTTTACCATAAGCACTTTTTTTAGATAATTTTTGATTAAATGTGTAAACCTCAACATTTTATGACAAGTGTTGTCATAAAGGAATAGCGACGCAATAAGCGAAGACAATAATGTAAAGGAGGTATACTGATGAATATACTTATTGGAGGCGCAGCGGGCCAAGGACTAGATACCATCGCTCACCTGCTTGGCAAATCGCTACAGCGGTTTGGCTTCGGTGTGCTCACCAGCAAAGACTATATGTCTCGCGTACGAGGTGGTCATAATTTTTCCTGTCTACGCATTGAACAGGAAACGCCTTGGGCATCAGCCCAAGAAATCCAATTACTTATTGCACTTAATGAAGAAACATATAGCCTGCATAAAGGGAATCTCACCCCACAAGGTAGAATCATTTTTGATCCTGATCATGTTTCGCTACCGAATGAGGAAAAGCGGGGTTTGCCCATCGCCCTAAGAGAACTTGCTAAAGAAGCGGGTGCTGCCATCATGGCCAACTCGGTGGCCGTGGGCGCAGCGTTAGCGTTACTCGGTTTGACTACAAATGTAACTGAACAATTATTACATGAAGTGTTTGCCCAAAAGATAGCCACATCCAATGGCAAAGCCCTGCGTGCCGGCTATGATGAAGTAGCCAAAACCAATCATACCTACTTCACGCTACCTGCACCTATGGAGAAAAAACAAATTTTCATCGATGGAAATTCACTGCTGGGTATGTCTGCACTGGCTAGCGGTTGCCGTTTTCTTTCTGCGTACCCCATGACGCCGGCCACAGGAATTATGACCTATTTAGCCGCCAAGCAAGAGAACCATGATGTAGTCGTGGAACAAGCTGAGGATGAAATTGCCGCCATTAACATGGCGCTTGGAGCGTCCTATACGGGTGCCCGTGCCATGACGTGTACGTCGGGCGGAGGCTTTGCTCTGATGACAGAAGGGTTATCGTTGGCTGGGATGACGGAAACGCCCTTGGTGATTGTCGTTGCCATGCGGCCTGGCCCAGCAACGGGTCTTCCCACGCGCACAGGACAAGCTGACCTAGAATTTGTTCTCCATGCAGGCCATGGTGAATTTCCACGGGCAGTCCTATCGGCTACCCATTTAGAAGATGCTTTTTATCGTATCAACAAAGCGTTTGAACTCGCCGATAAATACCAAATTCCCGTGATCTTCCTCTCCGATCAAGACTTCGCAGATACCGTCCGTACGTTGCCACCCTTTGATTTTACCCTCTTACAGCACAACCGTTATCTACTTGACGACGACGTGTTAACTAGCCCTTACCAACGCTATCTCTTCACTGATGATGGCATCTCCCCCCGGGCACTCCCGGGTCAATTTGCAGGAGAAGTAGTGCTTGCAGACAGCGATGAGCATGATGAAGACGGACATATTATTGAAGACGCCGAGGCCCGCGCCCGTATGAGTGAAAAAAGACAAAAAAAATTGGTCGCACTAGCGGCTGAGATGTCGGAACCCGAGGTAGACGGTGCAGATGAAGGTGATCTTCTTCTCATCGGTTGGGGCTCTACCTACGGCGTAATTAAAGAGGCCACTCATGCTCTGCGTGCTCAGGGGCAACGGGTGACACATGTACACTTTGCTGACCTCTGGCCCCTCCCGACAGCAACGATCAATAAACTATTCTCACACTTCCCACATAGCGTCTGTGTAGAAGGGAATGCCACTGGTCAATTTGCCAAACTACTGCGACGCGAAACGGGTCACCTCGTAGATCAATTAATTCTCAAGTATGATGGTCGACCATTTTGGGCGAATGAAATCGTGAAAGAGGTGATCAATTATGACTAAAGCACAAGAGTATCTCACGAGTGAAACAGCCTGGTGTCCCGGATGTGGAAACTTTGCCATCCGCGATGCTGTGGCCGCTGCACTAGCCGAACTCGATTTTGCCCCCCACCAAGTTCTCATGTGCTCTGGCATCGGCCAAGCCGCCAAAATGCCCCACTATCTACGTGTTAACGGCTTTAATGGCCTCCATGGCCGTGCACTTCCGCCCGCGCTAGGGGCACGTATCGCCAACTCTTCTCTCAAAGTTATTGTAGAATCTGGTGATGGCGATACCTATGGCGAAGGGGGTAATCACTTTATTCATACCATTCGCCGTAATCCTGATATTGCCCACTTTGTTCATAATAATCAAGTGTACGGTCTCACCAAAGGGCAAGCCAGCCCCACCAGTGATGAAGGCATGAAAACGAATGTGCAAACCTTTGGCGTCACACTACCACCCTTTAATCCCCTCGCCACTGCCCTCGTCATGGGTGCTGGCTTTATTGCTCGCTGCTATAGTGGCGAAAAAGAACATCTAAAGGAAACCATAAAAAAAGCGCTCCTGTTTCCAGGCTATGCACTCGTTGATATTCTCCAACCTTGTCCTTCCTTTAATAAACTCAACACGTACGCTTGGTACAAAGAACGAGTCTATCATCCAGCAAGTATTGACACCGACAATTGGCAAGCCGCCATGGCGCTCTCACAAGAGTGGGGTCAAAAAATCCCCTTGGGGATATTTTATCAGGTCGAGCATCCCACCTTTATCTCTCATTTTCCTGCACTAGCAGCACAAGAGAGTCCCCTAGGGACACGTTCCTTCGAACCGCACACGCTAGCACATTTACAAGAAGAATTTTCCTAAGAAAGGCGCGCTTATTCAGTTTCCTTATCGCGCGCCTTTCAATACTGGCTTCATTAGCCTCTTGCTAGATGCAAGTGTTATGATTTCTTAGCCAGTGTAAGCAAGGTGCGCTTATGCGATTCTCTTAACGCGCGCTTTTTACTCCTGGCTACAGTAGCCACTTGCTAGCTACAAGTGATATATAATGTAAAAGTATAAAAAAACCGCTTGCGCGGTTTTTTTACTGTTGCTATGCGTTATTTAAATCCGTAAGTAAATTATCAACATTTATGCCATGAACCATGGCAGCTTGGGCAATAGATTCCCCAGTAGCAGCACCTCAACCGACGCAATGCATACCAAAATCCATGAAAACTTTTACAGATTTTGGCTTCAGGCGCAGAACTTCTGCAATGGTCATGTCTTTAGAAATCGTTGCTTCATTTTGACTCATCTGTATACCTCCTTAATGCATTTTACTTCTCACTCTCCCCACTTATAAGGGAGTCTGTAATACCTGTAATTAAGTTAAAATTATATCATCTTTCGCATCCCATAACAAGTCCTGTGACCCATCTGAAACAAACGTCATCTAATTTTAATCTTTCCTTTATAACAATCTTTTAAACATCAACGAGTGTAGTCTGTTTTGTAGTCAAAGCAAACAACTTTTTTTCTATCGTCCCCTGTGTTATAGTAAATTCAATGTTCACGTCACTAGAATTATAAATGACAGTTACCATATCAATTTAGAAAATCGTAAGAAAAACTATACTAATGGCTTCTTAAGCAGAAAGGGTTATGATTTGACTACCAACGTAACATGCACATTGTGCAATGGAGATGCAACTCTATTTCAAATTGTTAGTGGAAAAGAGTATTATCAGTGTCGCTCTTGTTCTTCCATCTTGTTACATCCTAGAATGTTCATTTCGAATGAAGAAGAGAAAAAGCGCTATCAAGAACACAATAACGATGTAGACGACATCAGGTATCAAAAATTTGTCGCACCGATAGTTACCAAAGTTAGAAAAAAATTTACGCCAGCACATAATGGCTTGGATTTTGGTGCGGGGACAGGCCCTGTTATTACTAAAATACTACGCGACCACGGATACAATATAACAATATACGATCCATATTTTTGGCACAATCCTGAAGCATTGGAGCAAAAATATGATTTCATAGCCTGCTGTGAAGTTATCGAGCATTTTCATGATCCAGCTAAGGAATTTAGCTTATTACGCTCACTTCTAAAACCTAATGGATCCTTATTATGCATGACAGATATTTACACTCAAGATATTGACTTTAAACAATGGTATTATAAAAATGACCAAACTCATGTTTTTTTCTACCATGCACAAGCTTTCCAGTGGATAAAAGCGCATCTACATTTCTCAACAGTAACCATTGATGGTAGATTAATTCATTTTACGACCTAAATACAGCCGTAATATTATTAGTTAAACTAAAGTAAGAATTACAGTGACTACAAGCACTATTGCTGTTTTTATAAAGATTCATGTAGGGAACGGTGTTGACCGTTCCGGACCCCAAAAACAAGCAACACAAATAGAGTATGTAGCTAGTGGACTTTCCAAATCAGCACTGACAACTCTCGCCACTTGCTTAGTGTAAGAAAAATGCTACCTGGTACTAGCAGCTATCACTATGGACTAAAAATTTTGCGGGAATTCTTCTTGTGTGTAAAAGGTTACCGATGGATTTCTGGTTTTAGCCCACTGCAAAGAAAAATCATTTTCGTAAAGTAGAACAGTATTTTCGTACTCATCTTTCACCATAAAACCGCCTAACCTTGAAGGTGGCGCTATAACCCAGCGTGCCAGCTGATAAGGGAGTCTCTGTATAATTACATCCGCACCATACTCTGCTAGCAGTCTGTATTGAAACACTTCAAATTGAAGTTCGCCCACGGCTCCTAGTATAACCTGCTCCCTCTCCACAGCCATATAAATCTGAATTGCACCTTCCTCAGCCAATTGAGAGAGTCCTTTGTGAAACTGCTTGGACTTCATCGCATCACGTACTGTAACGCTAGAGAAAAGCTCTGGTGTAAAGCGCGGTAGCTTTTCAAACTCGAATAATTGACCCTCGGTTAGAGTGTCACCAATTTGATAAACACCCGGATCAAATATACCAATAATATCTCCCGGGTAAGCGTTCTCAATGATCTGACGATCTTGTGCCAAAAATTGCTGTGGTTGAGAAAGTCGGATTTTCTTCCCCGTGCGTACCTGAGTAACAGTCATATCACGAGTGAACGTACCAGAACACACCCGCATAAAAGCAATGCGATCCCTGTGCGCAGGATTCATATTCGCCTGAATTTTAAAGATAAATCCAGAAAAATCGTTTGCTAGTGGATCAATGGGACCGATACTACTATTTTTTTGCGCTGGGGGTGCTGCTAGGTCAAGAAACTCGCTAAAGAAAGATTCCAGGCCAAAGCTGTTGATGGCGCTACCAAAAAACACCGGTGTTAATGTCCCCGCTCTTATTTTTTCTTCATCAAAGGGCTCACCGGCAACATCGAGGAGTTCAATTTCTGCAAGGAAATTTTCGTATAGCTCGTCCCCTAGTAGATTCTTCATTTCTGCATGATTATAATACTGCCCTGCACCCATGCCACCGCTCTTTTTCCCTCCTTGGTATAACTCCATTTTCTGCGATCTTCTGTCATAGAGTCCATAACTACCGGTGCTAAGCCTGACCGGCCAGTTGAGAGGACAAGAGCCAATGCCAAGCACTTTTTCAAGCTCGTCTAGTAAGTCGAGAGGTTCTCTACCATAGCGATCCAGTTTATTAATAAAGGTAAAAATTGGGATTCCCTGCCTACGGCACACTTCAAACAGTTTAATTGTCTGGGGTTCAACGCCTTTAGCCATGTCAATGAGCATAAGCGCACTATCTGCAGCTGTCAGCGTCCGATACGTATCCTCACTAAAATCTTGGTGACCTGGAGTATCCAAAATGTTAATGCGATACCCAGCGTAAGAAAACTGCAAAACACTAGACGTGATGGAGATTCCACGTTGCCTCTCCATTTCCATCCAGTCAGACGCAGCATACTTCTTTGTCTTTCTTCCCTTAATGGAACCCGCAAGACGAATTGCACCTCCCAATAGCAACAGTTTCTCTGTCAGCGTCGTTTTACCGGCATCGGGATGAGAAATGATGGCAAATGTACGTCTACTCTTAACTTCTTCAATTTTATCGTTTATCTGTGAATTCAAAGTTTCGTTTCGATCCTTTCTCTTAGCAGGGCCAACTAAACGTAAGCACAAGCGATAATATGTATAACCAGAATAATCACATCCTGTGATTCAATACAGCTTTTCTATTATAACATCTTAACGTTACGTTTTGTAGTGGCTCCGGAAGAGGCATTCTATTCCCTTTGCTATGTGAAGATTCCATAGCATGCGGAGAGAGACAGAAAATCTATGAGCGCTCGAGTAATTCAACAAATATGGCAACAATACTAGGATCGAACTGAGTTCCGGCCTTTTTCTGCATCTCAACAATTGCATCTTCTTTGCTCATGGCTGCCTTATAGGATGAGTCGTTTGTCATTGCATCATAGCCTTCCGCGAGTGCGATGATCCTTGCTAATTTAGGTATCTCTTCACCCCGCAAACCTTTTGGATAGCCCGAACCGTCTAGCCTTTCATGATGGGTTAACACAAGTTCAGCTAAGTCTATCGTATCGTCAAATCCATTTAAAATTCTATAACCGACGACGGGATGTTGTTTTATCTCTTTCCACTCTTGCTCAAGAAGCGAAGCATTTTTAGTCAACAAATTTTCTCCTAGCGAAATTTTGCCGATATCATGAAGCATACCTGCTTCCTGTAAGCGCTTAACTTCATACGCAGGCAAATTCATCGCTTTCCCAATGTCGCCACAGAGAGTACTCACCCTTCTTGCATGTGCCCCTTCGTGGGGGTAATGCTCATAAAGACTGTTGATAATGTTCTCTAGCAGAGTACTATTCGTACTATTGCGGACAAGGGTTTTTTCTATATACATCTTATCTTCAGCTAACTCTAGAATCTGGATAATGTTTTCCTCTTCTGTGCTCTTAACAGCACAGCCCATGGAGATACTACCCTTTATGGATTTAACTTGCTGTTTAGAAAACTCATCCTTGATACGTAAAACCATGGCCTCTGCAACTATTATTTCTGTTTGCGGTAATAGAATGACAAACTCGTCCCCACCCCAACGTGCGATGATGTCATCTGCTCTACATACATTCTTAATGGTTTGTGCAACTTTCTGCAGCAGCATATCGCCATACGTATGCCCAAAAATATCATTGGTCAGCTTCAGGCCATTCACATCGCCCATGATAATGGAAATGGGAAGATTTCTTTGGGTGTCCAACCGGTGCAACTCTGCTTCAAAATAGCCTCGATTATAGAGGCCGGTTAGTGAATCGTGATAGCTTAAGTACTCAATTTTCTTCCTTTGCTCTTTCTTTTCCGTCACATCCCTAAAAACCAAAACGACCCCAATGGTCTCCGAATTGTCACCCTTGATGGGGGCTGCACTATCCTCTAAATGGTGTTTCGTGCCATTTTTCGAAGTCAATATGGCATGATTGCCCAATTCATGAACCGTATCCGTTGCCAAGACTCCTGCAATGGGGTCAGCAATGGTTAATCCCTCACTCTCATGTGATAAAACCAATACTTCTTTATAGTGTCGTCCTTTAGCATCCTCAATTGCCCACCCAGTAATTTTTTCTCCGACACCATTTAGCATTTCAATACGTCCTTTTCCATCAACAACCATGACTCCATCGCCAATGGACAGGAGGGTCAGTAAATATTTTTCTCTTTCTACCGCAAGCGTTGCCAACGTCTC
>JANKMV010000450.1 GCA_024650095.1 Bacillota bacterium
GTCGGTCAAAAAAATCTAATCCCCTTAGTTTTAACACCCGTTTTACTTTATGTCCCCTTAAAAGCCAGAAAGCCAGACATTGTGGGTGATAGTGCTGCCGTAAGAATTTCATCAATATTTACATACAATCGTACTACCGGTTGTTTGCCCAAGGTGGTTTGTAAATAACAATATTCACACATGCCTGGACAGCTCGTGGAGAGGACAAGTTGATAGTCGGCAGAGGGGCGACAGGAGGCAAATTTCAGCCCTTTTCGTACACCCACCACCAGCGTTTTTTTCGCCTCACCATATTTCTCTGCTGGCGTCTTCCCGGGCAACCCAGTAACTCTATTGTGGCTGCCGATGATGCGCATTTCTTTACCTTCCCGTTTGCATTGATCCCACAAACTTTTACCGAGCTCATACTCCAGTGCTTTTGGCTCAAATAATACCCGGCGTGGTTCAAAACAATAGTTTTTCATAAAAGAACACCTCTTCAAAAGTAGTGTTCCCTGAAGAGGCGTTGCTTTAAACCGAGCACAGCATACGTAAATAATTCTAACCGCCTCGCCCAGACAATAGTAGATGTGCATCAATTGTCGCTGTTTGTTTAATCAAAGATAGTAGTGACAAAAATATAATTTCCTGGGCAATAAATGACAAGATTAACACTTCATTCGACAAGAAACAAACATTAAAATTGTTATTTTCTGCTGGTGAAGAAGGGCATACCTCTATTTTCGACTTCCGGGTTTTACAGCGGGTGTTCCTTCTTTACATAAGGGGCACGCCGTTGGTGCAAATGATTCCACGTCGAGGCGGATGAGTGCCTGATAGGGAACACCAAAGTCCACGTTACCATTACTTCGATCCACAATGGAGCCAACTCCCACCACTTCACCACCCAGTGCGCATACCAGCTCGATGACCTCACGCACTGAGCCACCCGTTGTAACCACATCTTCCAATACCAGCACCCGCTCTCCCGGTTCAATTATAAAGCCCCGGCGTAACGTCATCGTGCCCTCAGTATCCCGCTCTGCAAACAGCCCTCGAGTTTTAAGAGCCCTTGCTGTTTCGTAGGCGATAACCACGCCACCCAGTGCGGGTCCAATGCAGAGATCGGGTTTGGCGGAAATAAAGGATTCTGCTAGGCTTTGACAGAACTCCGCGGCATGATTAGGATATTGAAAGACACGAGCACACTGTAAATAACGGTCACTATGCCGGCCTGATGTCAATAAAAAGTGCCCTTGCAAAAGCACCCCCGTCTCCTTGAGTACAGCTAAAACTCTTTCTTCACTAATCATTTTTAACCTCCTAGGATCCGTAAATTATAATAAGCGTCGTCAACAATCATGTTCTACTCACTAAGCTCAGCCAAGAGTCGCTTGGCTGCTTCTCGCGGATCTGTCGCGGCGGTGAGGGGTCGTCCAATGACCAAGTAATCGGCCCCTACATCTAGCGCATCACGGGGTGTAACAATGCGGGCTTGGTCGTTGCTAGCAGCCCAAGTAGGACGGATGCCGGGTGTGACAATGAGGAAATCTTCACCACACGCTTCACGAATCCAGGGGATTTCACGGGCGGAGGCAACAACTCCATCAAGACCCGCTTCTTTTGTTATTCTTGCTAGCGCTGCAACTTGCTCCGGGAGGGGACGGCCTACACCCAACTCTTCTTGTAGTTGGTTCTCGGACATTGATGTTAACACTGTCACGCCAATGAGCAACGGCGATGTCACACCTAGTTGAACAGCCCTTTTTTTGGTAGCTGTAGCCATTTCCATCATCATCTTTTTGCCGCCAACTGCGTGTACGTTAAACATAAACGCCCCCAAACCCACAACGGCTTCCGCAGCACGGGCAGCTGTATTGGGGATATCATGAAACTTTAAATCCAAAAAGACTTTGCCTCCGGCGTCAACAATTCTTTTGATAATCCCTGGACCCGTAC
>JANKMV010000451.1 GCA_024650095.1 Bacillota bacterium
TTGAGCCTATGCAATTTTGCCATGTGGATAGTGTGGCCCTCATCGAAAAAACTGTCTATACCTCCCCGTGGTCGGTGCATTCCTTTGTTAATGAAATTCTTGATAACGGTTTTGCCTTTTACTACGTCGTGCTCGTCGATCAAGAGGTTGCGGGCTATGCTGGTATTTGGGTCATTCTTGATGAAGCCCACATCACCACCTTAGCGGTTAGTCCTCCTTGGCAGGGGAAAGGTTTTGGTCGCTCACTACTAGAATATATCATTGCGGAAGCTGTGAATAAGGGTGCCATACGAATGACATTAGAGGTACGTGTCTCAAATCAGCCAGCACAAGAGCTATATAAGAAATTTGGTTTTGTTACCTATGGGGTACGTCCTAATTATTATCCGGATGAAGACGCATTAATCATGTGGCTAGATCATTTGCCCTCGATTACTGCAGCAGCGGACAAAAAGCAGGAGGATAATACCGGCCAAGAAGCGCTAAAATCGGTGGGGGAGCAGAAAAAATGAGAGAACCATTAATTCTAGGTCTGGAAACATCTTGTGATGAAACGGCAGCTGCCGTTGTGGCTGGAGGTAGGACCATACTGAGTAATGTGATTGCCACCCAAGTACCTATCCACCAAAAGTATGGTGGTGTTGTGCCGGAAATCGCATCTCGTCATCATGTCGAGTTAGTTAATGAAGTCGTCGCACAGGCTCTGCAAGAAGCAAACTGTACGTTCGCCGATCTAGCGGCCATCGCTGTCACCCATGGCCCGGGCTTAGTTGGTGCACTGCTAGTGGGCGTTAACACGGCAAAAACGCTGGCGTATGCCCTTGGCAAGCCACTGGTGGCTGTCAATCATGTATTAGCCCATGTAGCCGCAAATTTTTTAGTTCACGAGGTTATATTTCCTGCTGTCTGTTTAGTCGCCTCTGGTGGGCACACGAGCCTTTTATATATGACATCCCGCAATCATGCCACCTTGCTGGGCGCGACGCGTGATGATGCAGCTGGGGAAGCCTTCGATAAAGTTGCACGTGTCTTGGGCCTTGGTTACCCTGGAGGCCCTGCGGTGGATAAAGCAGCTGAACAGGGGGATCCCACGGCTTTTGACTTTCCCCGGGCCTTTTCCGGACAAAATGATAGCTTTGAATTTTCTTTTTCTGGACTAAAGTCTTCTGTGATAAACACCTTGCATAACATGAAACAGAAGGGTGAAGAACCCAATTCGGCTGACGTGGCCGCAAGCTTCCAGCAGGCTGTTGTCGATGTACTTGTAGAAAAGACACGATTAGCTGCTACGGTTAAAGATGCGAAGACTGTGCTTCTTGCGGGCGGTGTGGCAGCAAATCGCCTATTACGACAACAATTAGAAACGAAGCTACGCGATGATGGCCGCCAACTACTGTGTCCTCCGCCGGTACTTTGTACCGATAATGCGGCCATGGTAGCCGCAGCGGGGTGGGACCTATACGTTGACCAAAAATTCGCAGGACTCGACTTAAATGCAACACCAGTTTTAGACACAGTTTGGCAAAGTAAGTAGGAATACTTCGTTTTGCACAAAGGGAACTGATTATGGTAACAAGCTGTGGATAATGTGGATATTTTTCAAGAATCCGTACATAATGGGGTTATTTCTGTGGATAACCCTGTGGATACTGTGGATTATTATGTTAAACTGACCACAACATTCTTAACAAAATCTTTCAAAAACAGCGAGATGACGGTAAATCGTTACTTAACATAACAACATTGCATAACGCGGCTCGTCTATTTTCGACAACAGAGATAGACATACGTTTACGTTAATTCGACATCAATGTTTAGCGATTTAACTAGGTCGCTGACACAAATAAGAGAATGACCCAAAACATTCGGCACATGGTTCACTCAACTAATTTTCAACATACACTAAAAAAAGCGAGAATGAACGGGAAAGAGGG
>JANKMV010000452.1 GCA_024650095.1 Bacillota bacterium
GTTGTATGCGGAAAGACCCGGGAGCTATTTTACCGCAAAATTTGATTTACGTACCCACCACGATTGTGGCCGGTGTCTTTGCGGTGACATCTTCGCTGGCTATTTTCCGAAGTCGTTTTCAAAGTAAATCTTTGCCTGCTGGTGGACCATTTTTTATGCAGTATGTAATCCTTATCTTACTTCTCGGCGTTTGCTTGGCCGTGGGAAGCTTGGTGGAGAGTATGATAACACCAGTCTTTATGCGAGTTATCATTTCTATTTTATAGCTAGTCTTCATTGCACGTGTGTGAAAGGTCGCAGGTAGTGACTCAGAGCTAGAGGAGGTGCTGCATTGATTATCCTGTTAGGGAGAAAGCTGTATCGTTTGTTGATGTTTTTTTTAATTTTACTCATAATTTTACCACTCCTACAGTTTTATGCTGTGCGGATATTTAACCCCCATACAGTTAGCTTTCGTGAGCCTCGGGGGCAAGCGATTAAGGTTGTGGCTAGTGAGGGTACCGCAGTGGATAATCTTCCAGTTACGACACGTTTTTTATATTTTTTACATGAATTTTACCAAAATGGGTTATGATTTTCCTACAAGAAGAGGATTTGCCCTTAATTTGCCGAATATTTCCGAATAAAGGAAATAAATATGACGGTCCATTGTTTGTATGGTTAAAGGAGAGCATAAATGGAGAGAACTTTACGGGAATTTATTCATTACTTATCAGTGGAAAAGGGGTTGGCTACCAATACTCTCGAGGCGTATAATCGGGATTTGCTCGCCTTTTGTGATTATTTAAAGCGTAACGGTGTTACAAAATTCGAAGAGGTAGTGCGTAGCACTATTATGGGCTACTTAAGGGTATTACAGAAAAGCGGTAAAGCTACGTCCACCCTTTCTCGTAACATTGCGTCCATACGTTCATTCTATAATTACCTTTTTCAGGAAAGACGTGTGATGGAAAACCCCACTACAGAACTGGAATCTCCAAAATTAGAAAAAAAATTGCCTCGTGTTTTAACGACGCACGAAGTGGACATATTGTTGGATCAGCCCGATCGATTAAACGTTGGGGGGCTGCGAGATAAAGCCATGTTAGAATTGATTTATGCCACAGGCATTCGTGTCTCAGAATTAATGTCCCTAGATGTGACGGACGTAAATTTAGACGCTGGTTTTATTCGTTGTATGGGTAAAGGTTCAAAGGAACGCATTGTACCTTTGGGCTCGGTAGCCATTCGTCACGTTGGCGAGTACGTAGGTCGGGGTCGTCCGAAAATGATTCGTTTGAGCACGGAAGCTGCCATGTTTGTTAATCAGCACGGTAAACGTCTGACTAGGCAGGGCTTCTGGAAAATTCTCAAAAAATATGCACAACAGGCAGGGATCTCTAAAGATATAACACCCCATACTATGCGCCATTCCTTTGCTACGCACTTGTTGGATAATGGTGCCGATCTTCGTTCTGTGCAAGAGATGTTAGGGCATGCAGATATTTCCACTACACAAATTTATACGCAGGTGACGCGTCACAAGCTGCGGGACGTCTATGAAAAAACCCATCCTCGGGCATAAGGTAAGGAGAATACCATGAAAATTAAACGTGTAATCATGTTAGTATTAGATAGTTTAGGCGTGGGGGAGTTACCCGACGCCTCCTTTTATGGTGATGTTGGTAGTAATACCTTGGCCCATATTGCCAAGGCTGTGGGGGGTCTCAACGTTCCTTTTCTAGAGTCTTTGGGCTTAGGTTGTTTAACTAATGTCAAAGGCGTTCCCTGTCCACAGGAGCCGCTTGCTGCTTTTGGTAAAATGGCAGAGATGTCCAAGGGAAAAGATACAACAACCGGTCATTGGGAAATGACTGGTATTATCTTAGACAAGCCCTTCCCTGTTTTTCTCGAAGGTTTTCCTGCAGAAATTATTGCATCTTTTGAAAAATCC
>JANKMV010000453.1 GCA_024650095.1 Bacillota bacterium
GGTGAACATGCTGATATTGTACGACACCATCATGAGCGGGTTGACGGGCGGGGTTACCCTGATGGATTAACGGGGGATAAAATGTCCATAGGAGCAAGAATCGTAGGTGTGGCCGATGCCTATGATGCCATGACTTCCGATCGCGTTTACCGTTCACCCATGTCAAAGGTTGAAGCTGCGGAGGAGTTAAAACGGTGTAGTGGCAGCCAGTTTAGTGATGATGTTGTCCGTGCTTTTCTGAAAGTGTTGGGTCGTAAGGGGGAAATTTCGTGATTCCTGTGGGTGTCTTCTTATCTGTCGTGGTGGCCAAACTAAGGGGAGGAAAATTTGACCGTCTTCATGACTTAGGTATAAAGGGATTGCCATGGGTTTGGGCCGCGTTGCTACTGCGTGCGTTGGTAGGTATTCTTGCCAGAAGGTCCATCGATGTTCCTTGGCTGCAGATTGTGGCTTATCTAATTTTCTTTTATGCACTTATACAAAATATGAGCTTGCCAGGATTAAAGCTATTTATCGGCGGCAGTGCGTTAAATTTTCTCGCAATCGCCTTCAATGGAGGGGCCATGCCGGTTTCACCGGTGGCGATAGCCTTTGCCGGTTTACAACAAGGCGATCCTATGGGTACGCATTGCTTGTTAACACCTGCAACACGCTTGTGGTTTTTGGCGGATGTAATACCTTTGCGTTCCCCGTATTTTCCCCTGCCACAGGTAATTAGCATCGGAGATATTTTCATCGTTGTGGGCATTTTTTACTTCATTCAGCGTAAGATGCTAGCTACGAGCGTCTCTTGTGCTAGGCAAGAATAAATGGTAAAATAAGTTTGGCTTCTGAAAGGAACCGTGAGGTTCCTTTTAGCATTTTTTGTTAAAATGAGGAGGTTTTATTCTATGCGTGGATTACTTGCCAGGCTTATTGGTGACGTGAACCAACGGGAAATAAAAAAAATCAATCCCATGGTGGACAAAATAAATAGTTTTACTGATCAAATTAAAGCGTTAACGGATGAGGAACTGCGTGCCAAGACGGATGAATTTAAAGAACGCCTACAGCAAGGATTGGTACCTGAACGTGATGCAGTGGAAGCATTAAAGGTGAGTTTGCCAACCAACCCGGATGGGTTTGCCCGTCGCGAGTTGGAGGACGCACAAAAACAATTGTTTCAAGCAGAACAGGCTGCTCTGTGGGATATTTTGCCCGAGGCCTTTGCGGTGGTACGTGAAGCCAGTTGGCGTGTGCTAGAGATGCGTCATTTTGATGTACAACTATTAGGCGGTGTTGTGCTACACCAAGGTCGTATTGGTGAAATGAAAACGGGTGAAGGGAAAACGCTGGTGGCTACGCTACCGGCTTACTTAAATGCACTTACCGGCCGTGGTGTCCATATTATCACTGTCAACGACTACTTAGCCACGCGGGACAAAGAATGGATGGGTCCGGTTTTCGAATTTTTGGGTATGTCTGTAGGTTTGATCGTGCATGGAATTAGTCCGACGGAGCGGCGAGCTTCTTATAATGCAGATATTGCCTATGGCACAAATAATGAGTTCGGCTTTGATTATTTACGGGATAATATGGTGCGGTACCAGGATGAATTGGCACAGCGCTCCCTTTACTATGCCATCGTGGATGAAGTGGATAGTATTCTCATCGATGAAGCCAGAACACCATTGATTATTTCTGGCCAGATGAAGGGCGACGAGCAACAGCATAATGATTATGCACGTGTCGAAGGAGTAGTGCGCCGCTTAAAGGCGGAAAAGCACTATACCGTTGATGAGAAAGCCAACTCGGTGGTCTTAACAGAAGAAGGCGAATATGAAGTTGAAAGCTTGCTTGGCGAGAAAGGCCTCTATGGTGAAGAAGATGTTACGTACGAAGAAGTAGAGGACGAGCAGGATTTGGATAGTCAGGATATTCAGCGGAAGAATA
>JANKMV010000454.1 GCA_024650095.1 Bacillota bacterium
CTTCCTCAATCAATTTGCTGCCAGCTATCATTGTTGGCGATGAGTACACCATAATAGGGTGGGTTAAAGCCCTTGTCATCTTCAAGTGCAATTAAGTCGCCGGAAACAAGCTGTCCATCTGTGGAGTAGCTGTTAATGGCATCTACCTCATCATTGGCAATGGCGATATACATTAAACCTGTATTCATCTCCACCGTGTTTTTAAAGCTAAAGCCATAGAGTTCAGTATACTCAGGATATCCTTGACCTGGGTAGTTGAGCCAGGTTGGTGTTACCGCTAGCGTCATATCCTTAGCAAAAGGTTCAAGATCACTTTGTTTGGTGACGTTGTTTTCTTCTGCCCAGGTACGAGGTACGGCAATGGCATAGGTGTTGTTATAGCCGTAAGAGGGGAAGACAAACATGCCATAATCTTCTAGCATGTGTTCCTGCAGGTAAGCATGCACTTTATCTGGATCACGCCATTCATCGGTTAAGCCATCTTGCTCGTACAAGCCTAAAAATAGTGTGCCAGTAAAGTTGTTATTCATGTCCAACTGGCCTGCAATGGTTGCTTCATGCGCTCCTAAAGATGAACCTAAATTGCGTACATGTTCAACCTTATGGGGTGTATTTTCTTCGACCAATGCTTTAGCCAGCTCTGCTAAAATTTCCACTTCAGGATAACCTTGTGAACCAATTTTTACTGTAATACCCTCTTCTTCATCAGGATCTGGAGTGTTGTTGTTACCACCACCGCAACCTGTAAGGGTAAGCGCTACGATTAGAGTCAAGACTAGTAGTAGGGAAAGCCATTTTGTTTTATACATGTTGTGCACTTCCTTTCTATTGTAAGTTTAGTGTACTGCCTTTTGTCACGATGCATTACTTCTTGGATGAATATTCTGACAAGAAAATGTATTTATCTAATCTTATAGTAGCCTTGACGATTTTGTCAAGGCCAAGATAAATCTGTTAAAATATATAAATATTGTTTTATCTTTACTTATACTTGCTCACTTTATGCCAGATTTAGGTAAATTGAGGCAGGAAAATGGCTGTTGAATGCGAATTATTAAAGGAGTTAAGGTGATGATAGAGAGTGAAATGTCATACGCTTATGTAGACACTGAATTATAAGGGGGAGTAAGGTGAACATTTCAGAATTGTTGGGTGCTGATGCCCACGCATTGTTGGCATATCGATGCAAAACAGTGCCACAATCCATGCTACATTTACCTGGACCTGATTTTGTGGACAGAGTTAGTGCCATTACCGATAGACCTGTTCCGGTTTTGCGTAGCTTGCAAACCTTCTTTGATCATGGCCGTTTAGGTGGCAGCGGTTATTTATCCATTTTGCCCGTTGATCAGGGGATAGAACACTCTGGAGGGGCTTCCTTTGCACCAAATCCAGCGTATTTTGACCCAGAAAATATTGTCAAGTTAGCTATAGAGGGCGGCTGTAATGCTGTGGCATCTACGCTTGGCGTTTTAGGTGCTGTAGCGCGGCGCTACGCTCATAAAATTCCCTTTGTTGTGAAACTCAACCATAACGAATTATTATCGTACCCCAATACACACGACCAAGTGATGTTCTCACATGTAAAGCAGGCGAGAGACATGGGTGCTGTGGCTGTTGGTGCCACAATATATTTTGGGTCTGAACAATCGAGCCGCCAACTGCAAGAGGTGAGCGAAGCTTTCCGTTTAGCGCATGAGATGGGGATGTTCACCATTCTGTGGTGCTACCTGCGTAACCCCGCCTTTAAAATCGATGGCATCGATTACCATACGGCTGCTGATTTAACGGGACAGGCCAACCATTTGGGTGTGACGCTTGAGGCTGATATTATTAAGCAAAAACTACCAGAAACAAACGGTGGTTATCTTGCCCTTAGTCAAAAAATAGGTAAAGATTTTGGCAAAACTCATCAGAAAGTCTATAGT
>JANKMV010000455.1 GCA_024650095.1 Bacillota bacterium
ACTAGGCTCGATCGATGGGTGCAAATGTATTGCTTGACCTTGGCATCAACGCCTACCTTCTGGTTAGGGCTATTATTGCTCATTGTCTTTTCTGTTTCATTAGGCTGGTTTCCCATTGGTCTTGGTGTACCTGCGGGTGTGTTGGCCGAAGACGTAACATTAGCGAACCGCCTTTACCATCTCATTCTCCCGGCGTTAACCTTGAGTATTCTTGGTGTGGCCAATGTGGCTCTGCACACAAGACAAAAGCTTCTCGAGGTGTTACGAAGCGATTATGTGCTGTTGGCACGCGCACGGGGTGAAAAGGAGACAACGATTCTGTGGCGTCATGGTTTACGTAATATCGCTTTGCCTGCCATTACCATTCAGTTTGCTTCGTTAAGTGAACTCTTTGGCGGCTCTGTACTTGCTGAACAAGTTTTCTCTTACCCAGGCTTGGGGCAAGCAACGGTGCAAGCAGGGTTGCGGGGCGATGTTCCCTTACTGTTGGCCATCGTGCTCTTTAGTGCCATTTTTGTTTTTAGCGGTAATCTGCTTGCAGATCTCATCTATCGCGTGGTTGATCCCCGTATTCGGCTCGGAGGTGATACGACGTGAACCGTCGCAGCAAAACAGTGGTGATTTCCATCCTCACAGCACTTTTGCTTGTGAGTATTATTGCGGGAGGATTACTGCTCCATGAGAGTGGCCTTGCCACAAACTTTGCCCACAAGAATCAGGGACCTTCCCTGACACATCTTTTTGGTACAGATTGGTTAGGCAGGGACATGTTTACGCGCACCGTGAAAGGACTGAGTATCAGTCTCTTTATCGGTATGCTAGCCGCCGTGGTTAGTGCAATCATTGCACTATTTTTTGGTATTCTCGCCGCGACTCTGGGCAAACACGGCGATACCTTTATCACCTGGTTAATTGATTTATTTCTCGGTGTTCCTCATCTGGTGATGATTATTCTTATAGCTTTTGCTCTTGGTGGGGGCATGAGAGGGGTAGTCGTTGGTGTAGCGTTTACTCACTGGCCTAGTTTAGCCCGTCTTATTCGCGCAGAAGTGATGCAGCTTCGTTCTGCAGATTATGTCTTGGTATCACAAAAGATGGGGAAGTCCAAATGGTGGATTGCTACTCGTCATTTAGTACCGCACATTATCCCACAGTTTTTCGTGGGCTTAATTCTGCTCTTTCCCCACGCCGTCTTACATGAAGCCAGTATCAGCTTTCTCGGCTTTGGCCTATCCCAGGAAAGCCCAGCCATCGGCATTATTCTCGCCGAGGCCATGCGTTATTTGTCAACGGGTATGTGGTGGTTAGCCTTTTTTCCCGGTGCCGCCCTCCTCTTAATGGTACGTGCCTTCGATATTTTAGGGAAAAATTTATTATTGTTGTTTGATCCGCATCAAGCGCATCAATAAGTAAGATGGATAAAAATGTACGTGATCTTTTCCAATGGGAGGGAGAACAGTTGACTCAGACATCTCAAACGCAACCCTTGCTGGATGTGCAGAATCTTTCCGTCTCCTTTACCCAATATACGACGGGGATGCGACAGCATCAGTTGGAGGTAATTACAGATTTAAGTATAGCCATTGAAGCAGGTAAAATTGTAGCCGTTGTTGGCTCTAGTGGCTCGGGAAAAAGTTTGTTAGCACATGCCATCTTAGGCATTCTTCCCAGTAACGCTAAGGTAGCTGGTACTATGCGCTACGATGGTTCGGAACTTACAGCACAGCGCCAAGTGGCCCTGCGAGGTAAAGAGATTACCATTATTCCACAATCTGTGAATTTTCTCGATCCCTTGATGCAGGTGGGGCCTCAGGTCCGTCATGCCGTCCAGCAAGGAGATCCCAAGACTGAACAGCGCCGAGTTTTTGCTCGCTACCAGCTTGCAGCGGACGTGGAAAAATTGTATCCTTTTCAAGTATC
>JANKMV010000456.1 GCA_024650095.1 Bacillota bacterium
CACGCTTGCTGGCACTTGAACATCCGCTAACACTTAGCCATACAATATAATAAAACATAGAAAGAAGTGTTATGATCGTGAAACGACAAATACCATCGCCACCAGACTGCAGCGGTTTTATTTATACGGTTGTGAGGGGGGATACTTTATTTATCCTCTCAGCACGTTTTGGCACGCCCTTGTCACAAATCATCGCTGCAAATCCGCAGTTAACTGACCCGAATGTGATTCTGCCTGGACAAAGAATTTGTATTCCTTTGCCTCCTGCGCCTGAAACGTGTAGTGGCTTTTTCTACACCATTGTCAGTGGTGATACACTAGGGGCCATTTCTCAACGTTTTGGCGTTCGTTTAGTTGATATCGCGGTAGCCAACCCGCAAATTATAAATCCGGATGTCATCTTTGCTGGTCAGATTATTTGTATTCCCATTCCACCTCCACCAGCAATCGAATGTTCAGGTTTTCTTTACACTGTTGCTGCCGGTGAAACTCTAACTATAATCGCTACTCGTTTTGGGGTAACAGTACAACAAATCTTTGCCGCAAACCCGCAAATTATAGATGTCAACCAAATTTTCGCGGGACAACAAATCTGTATTCCAGCAAATAATTAATTTTGCTAAAATAGCTGCAATTTACTAAACCCAAAAAGAGGCGTTGAATAAGTGCCTAACTCGAGAGTAGGACTTCTTCAACGCTTTTTTTGCTTACTTTAATTTTAGCTGACAGCAACAGCGTATGTATCTGTGCACAACGTAAATGAGCACTCGTTCATTTTATAGTAAAATGACTAGCTAATGTGATACGTATTTTTTATCGCACTGTGAGAATCATATCGTTTGCAAATGCAAGCGAAGATTGTCCCCCATACACTAAATTACCGTCTCACTGCAAATGTAAAAGGAAGGAATTGTCTATTAAATGGCGAAGAACACTAAGCGTGTAAAACTCTGGCTTGTGGAGTCAAATTCTCGCCTATCCTTGAGTTAATATCAGACGAGTTCCATTCATTCATGATCGATAAGGGTACATACAAGTGGAAAATAGGGAAAGGACAAGCTGGAGATATTGTACTGCTATAACAGCAGTTCTTGCCAAATAGATAAAGGAGGTGAATCTAAGCCTACTGGCTTAGAACAAAGATGAGAATTGCCAACGGTGTGGAAATGCTCGAATTAACCGCTGAAATGGGGCAAACAAATTTTTTTAATGCGACGTTAATCTGGGATGAACAGGATGTTATTCTGGTGGATGCAGGGTTGCCGAATATGCAACAAGTTATCCAAAACAAACTAGAAGAGTTAGGGGTGCCATTTGCACGACTAAACAAGGTAATTGTCACACACCATGATATGGATCATCTCGGTAGTCTCCCTAATCTTATCGTTGCGGCTACGCAAAAGATTGAAGTGTTGGCACATGAATCAGAAAAGCCATATATTGAAGGAACAGAACACCTACTAACGAAAATCGAGAAATCAATCGTAGCTCTTCCAGCCGAACAACAGGAACAGCGGCGTCAAGCTTATCTTGCTCGTCAAACCGTTGTGGTTGATACTGTGCTGATAGATGGACAAGAATTACCTTTCTGTGGTGGTATTGTAGTTATTCACACGCCCGGTCATACACCAGGGCATATCTCCCTCTACCATAAACAATCAAAAACTGTAATCACGGGTGATTCTACAGTCGCTGAAGAGGGAAAACTTCTAGGACCCAGTCCCATCTTTTCCGTGGATTTACCCGAAGCCATCAAATCCCTGAAAAAGCTTACAAATTACGACGTAGAACACGTTATTTGCTATCATGGCGGTATCGTTACGGAGAATGCAAATCAGCAGATTAACGATCTGCAAACACTGTAATTGCTGAAAATTAACATATAGTCTAATCTGAAGTCTAATGAGTAATAGAG
>JANKMV010000457.1 GCA_024650095.1 Bacillota bacterium
AACTGAAAAAGGCACGCTTTTCTTATACTGCTTATATATTATGTCGCTTGCAATTAGCAAGCGGCCAATGTAACCAGTATTGAAAGGCACGGTTTGGGAAACTGAATAGGCGTGCCTTTCTTATACTGCTTATATTTTATGTCGCTTGCAATTAGCAAGCGGTCAATGGTATCAGTATTGAAAAGCGTGCTTTGTGGGAACTGAAAAAGACACGCTTTTCTTATGGAGTAAATGCAACGGAAGAATGGCCTAAATGTAGGGACGGTCTTGACCGTTCCGGAGTCCTCCCTATAAATGCAGTACAAATGCGCACTAAATGTTAAGGTTTCTTAAAATATTTTTAATATATTAAAGGATAACTACAATAAACATCGAATATTACTTACACACATCTTGTGAGGTAATTGTTAATGAATGTTAATAAATAGGTGGACAGATGAGTACAACAGGGAGGTATAACAGTGGAAATTCCACAAAAGGAAGCAATAGTTGCATTAGGTAAGAAAAAAATAGTATCCAGTGTGCTGGCACTTAGCCTGATTTTACTTCTTGCCACAGTTGTGTTTAGCTATGCCAATAGTTTTGGTTACGCATTAATGTTAGATGGTGAAGAGATTGGTTTCCTGCGGAAAAATGATCAAGCAGAGATTACTACTTTCATCGCCAGCGTTACAAACGAGGCACAAGAAATTTTTCAAATGGATGTTGCTCTCAACGAAACGTTAGATTTTTTGCCAGACAGACGTCCCAGGCAGCACCAGTCTGTGAATACGCTAAAGGATGAATTGCGGCAACGACTTTCTTTTAGTACCATTGGCTATATTTTAACTGTAGACGGCAAAGAGGCAGTCGCACTCCACAGCGAAGGTGAGTATGAAGAAGTTGTGCAGATTATGAAAGAAAACTATATAAAAGGAAAAGAAAATACCATTTTGAAGGATTTTGATATTCAAGGAACTCTTGCCTTCATTAAGCGGCCCGTACCTCCTGAAGAAATCGTGCCGGTACAAGAAGCCGCTAATATTTTACTAACTGGAATGCCCCAGCGTCAAACACATCTTGTCGCTCGTGGTGATTCCTTTTGGTCAATATCGCAAGAACATAATATTACTGTGGCACAACTAGAAGCCACCAATCCCCAAATAAAAAATCAATTCATACAACCTGAAGATGAGTTAACGCTCATGAAGGTCGAGCCCCTCGTTAATGTGATTGCAGTGGAAGAAATCACCATTAAGGAGCGAATACCCTTTACCACCAGTTACGTAAATGATAATAAGATGTATACCTCGCAATCAAAGGTTAAAACCAATGGTAAAACCGGAGAAAAGAGTGTTACCTATCAAGTAACCATTGAAAATGGTGTGGAAACGAAGCGAGCTAAAGTAAGAGAGACAGTCATTAATGAACCAGTTGAGAAGGTGGTAATAAAAGGTACGGCGACTGCGCCAACAACGGGTACCGGGCGTTTCATTTGGCCTCTTGCCAGTGGTGGGACAATTACGTCACCGTATGGTCCTCGGTGGGGTAAAATGCATTATGGTGTTGATATCGCTGCTAATGCAGGAACACCCATCAGAGCGGCAGATGGCGGCGTGATTAAAACTTCAAGATACAACGGTAGCTACGGAAATTTGATTATAATTGATCATGGTAATGGCTACAGCACATACTATGCTCATAATTCAAGACTTGAGGTGGGGGTAGGAGCACGAGTTGCTAAAGGGCAAACCGTTGCTTTGATGGGAAGTACGGGCAATAGTACCGGTAATCATGTCCACTTTGAAATCCGTAAAAATGGTACACCGCTTAATCCGTTAAACTTTTTCTAAACATTATGCTATTTGTTTCGCAGTAGTTTTAACAAAGTGCATAGTAAAAGGCCTCCGCCTTGCGCGGAGG
>JANKMV010000458.1 GCA_024650095.1 Bacillota bacterium
GGACAAGTTCCTTATGTTGGTGAATCACCTGTTTCCATTGCTGTCAAGCATATGCAAGAGCCTTTTCCCAACGCTTTAGATTTTAATCCTGATATTCCCGATGCGGTGAATCGCATCATTCGCAAAGCAGTGGAGAAGGTGCCAGATAATCGTTTTCATTCGGCAAAAGAAATGGCGGACGAGCTTACCAACTGGCTACAAGGTCGTGAATCAAGAATATCCATCATGGACCCTGCCCCCATCAGCGGTGGCAATGGTGTAGCAACTACAAAGAAGACGAAGAAACAGCTAAAGCGTGGCCATATAATAGCCATTGTCGCAGGGATTTTGATGTTAGCTCTCTTTATCTTTGGCGTATTTCGTTTGCTAAAAGTCTTTAATGTTCCTGATGTGGATGTGCCCCAGGTAGAAGGAGAAAGATGGCAAGAAGCTGCCACCATTTTAGAAGAAGCGGGGTTACAATATCATTTAGTAGATCAAATTGCCAGTGATACGGTACCTGCAGGGCATGTCATTCGCCAAGACCCGGCGGCAGGAAAGACCGTTAAAAAGAACCGAGAGATTGAGTTAACCGTTAGTACAGGACCGGAGTTAGTGACGGTAGATTCAGTGGTGGGGAAAATGCGGCGGGAAGCGGAAATTATCCTAAAGGGTAGTGATTTTGATGTTGAAGTATTGGAGATACACAGTGAGGAGCTACCAGGGGTAGTCATATCGCAAGACCCTGGGGGTGGATATCGTATCCTTAAAGGTTCAACCGTTACGCTGCGAGTGAGCAAAGGCGGTCAGCCTTTTAAGCTGAGAGATTTGGTAGGCTATCCTCTTGAAGATGCTGAAAACTGGTTGAAATTGTATGATTTAATACCGCGACGTGCGGATGAAAAATATAACGATGATTTTGGTGCTGGCCTTATCTATGACCAGTTTCCAGAGGCTAATGAATTGGTACAGGCGGGCGATTATGTCGATTTGTACGTGAGTAAAGGTCCAGAAGAACCGGAATTGGAAGAACATAAAATTACCATCAAAACAAATGATATTCCCGAGGGTGAGACAATTACGGTGATTATCCGTGATGAAGCTGAAGAGCGGACTGAAACGTACATTAGTACAGGTGAACCCATCATCACCACAGGGTGGGGCAGTGGCACGGTTGAAGTGAGTTGGGGAGATCAAACGGATACGAAAACGTTTCCCTAAAAGAAGGGGTGATTGATTCTGCGGGGTATCATCGTGAGGGCGGTAGGTGGTTTTTTTGACGTCAGAACGACAGAAGGCGAGGAATACCGCTGTCGAGCTAGAGGTCGACTAAAACAGGAAAGCACAGGAATTTACGTGGGTGATTATGTGTGTTTTACTCACCTTGCAGACAAAGAGGGCGTGCTAGAAGAAATTGAACCACGCCGTACGCTACTAGCACGCCCGTCAGTTGCCAATGTTGACCAGGTGATCATTGTCTGTTCACCTAAAGATCCGCCGCTATCCCTCCAGTTACTAGATCGTTTGTTAGTACTAACAGAAAGTAACCAATTACGCGCTGTGATTTGCGTTAATAAAAATGATTTATCTTTTGAAAAGATGACATTCTTTCGTAAGCTTTACGAAGTTGATGCTGGTTACACCGTACTTTTTACCAGTGCCAAGCATAAGCAAGGGATAGACCCGTTGCAACGGGAGCTCTGCGACCGTGTTTCGGTCATGGCCGGTCCCTCTGGTGTGGGAAAATCCTCATTATTAAATGAGATACAACCGGGGTTGCAACTCCGCGTCGGGGAAGTCTCCGAGAAAAGTAAACGAGGTCGTCACACCACCCGCCATGTGGAACTATTGGCTTTACATGGCGGTGGACTGGTCGCGGATTCACCAGGATTTAGTCAACTAGAGCTAGTGGATGTAGACAGT
>JANKMV010000459.1 GCA_024650095.1 Bacillota bacterium
TTTAGAATGATTTTCTAAATACATTTTTGCATGTATCTTGGGATCTCTAACCTCATAAGGCTTTTCACTCTTTAAGATTGCAAAGATATACTTTAGTAACTTGTGCATTATTGCAACAAGCGCAACTTTCTTCTTTTTACCAGCTAGATTAGTTTTGTAGTATTCTAGCAGAATTGAATTGAAAGGGGCGCCATTGCTTTTTTTTCGTACAGAAGATAATGCTATAACATAAAGTGCTCTTCGACCGATACTAGTGCCCCTTTTAGACATTCTGTTCTCTGTACTATTGAATTTACCCGATTGGCTGACGGATGGATCAAGTCCAAAGAAAGCTGTAAGCTGCTTAGGTTTTTGAAATTGCGAAATATCACCGATTTCACAAGCAATTGTAATAGCTGTAATTGGGCCAACACCCGGTAGCGTAGATAGTAGTTTTGTAGCACTTTTTAAGGTTTCTGGTATGATATTACTATCTAAAATATTTTTGATTTGATCCAGCAAAGAGTTTATTTCGGTTGTGTAAGTTTTATGCAAATTTAAATGTCTTTTGATTTTACCGGTAAATCCAATAGACTGAATGCCTATTTTTAGTGCATTTTCAGAAGCTGCGATTAACTTATTATAAGCCTTTCTAGCCCATAGAAGACCTTTTCTAGAACTAATAGCAATTAGATTGACCACATCTTCTTTAGAGGCTTTAATAATGGTTTCTGGAGTAGAATAAGACGTTAGAACAGCTAAAGATGTAGTCCCAGTTATATCAGAAAAGACTTTTTCATATCCAGGAAAAGCAACTCGTAGATCATTAGATAGCTTCTTTTTAATGTTAGCTCTACCATCGACAAGGTCATAGTATTCACGACAAAGATTTCTAAGCATATATACATTTGGATCTACCCAGCTTGAAATTTTTATATCTTCGTATTTACCAATCTTTGCAATAGAAATAGCATCAATCTTATCATTTTTTACCTTCCTTATGTTCTTATTCTTGTTACAATTAGTAACAAGAGGGTTGATAACAAAGCTGTTCACTTTGTTATCTCGGAGAAAGTAGAAAAGAGTTAGGTGATAAATTCCGGTCGCCTCCATGAAAAGTGTTGTTTTCATGGAAAATTCTTCTTCTACTTTTGTTATTATTTTAAGTAAGTAATCAAAACCGTTGGCATCATGGTTCACTTTAAATGGTTTGCTATGAATATTTCCGTTAGGTGCTAGAATTGCCACCATTGAAAAATCAGCAGAAATATCCACCCCAATAATTGGTGCATTGTAAAACTTAGACATTATAGTATTTCTCTCCTTTCAAGGTAAAATAAATAGAGTTTCCATCTCTATCGGTTAGTCAAATAGCCTCGTTAGTTACACGGGTAATTCCTGAACAAACAGGAAACCCAACCAGCTAAAACATAGAATCTCACCGATGGATTGGCAAACTTGATAACGGGTATAGGCTTTTATATTAAAAAGCCCCCAGGGGACAGTACGCCTAACCTCTATTCTGGAGATATTATATTATGAATTACCTAGTTGAGCCACATATTTATTCAATTATATTCTTACATAAGAACTTAGATAGAGAAAAAGAATCAAAAGATGAGATTTTATTACGAGGACAATAACAACTAAATACGAACTTTTTTAAATGATTTTGCGAGAACGTTTCTTATGGAATAGCTCTGTTTTCTATCATATGTTCTAACTATATTATACGAGGGGACAGGTACCTTGTCCCCTTGTTCCTTATATATGTAAAAATTTCAATTTAAATCTCATTCCTATTGTCTTATGGACACCCATGGCTATCTAATGATTGATGCCAAAGGTGCAGATATCTCAAGGATTATGCATGCTATATACTTTTCGTATGCCCAGTAGTATAACTA